>NZ_JARAVK010000258.1:0-12482 GCF_033792765.1 Streptomyces sp. PA03-6a
CGATGCGGGCAGCAAAGAGACGGCCCTCCAGTTGGTGGGTCTCGCGGCCAACACCCGGAACGCCCTGGTCGACGCCATCAACAAGCACGTGCCGCAGTCCGTCTCCGCGGCCGCTCCGGCCGCCACTGGCACCGCGAAGCTGACCGCGGACAAGATCCTGGACGTGATCACCGGTACGGGCGGTGCAAAGCCCAGCGAGGTGCGCCGTACGCTCGGTGGCTTTGACTTCGGTGTGAAGACCCGTAACAACGGGGGCAACAACCTCATCTCGCGCCCGATCGTCATCACCGTTCACGATGGTGGGACGCGGGCGGAGGTGGCCGTCCACCTGAATGTGGTCCTCACTTCGAGTCATGAGACGCGGGTGGTGGGCGGGTCGTCGGTCACGATCAGTGGGAGCGACTTCCATCTGACCGCGCGTTCGAAGGCTGCCCAGGATCTGATCGACGAGCATGGGCCGTCGATTCTGACGGCGGACAACTCCATTCATGTGGGGCCGAGCAACGCCACGCGGGGCTGGAAGAACAATTCCGGTCACACGCAGAACCTGGCGGACGAGCTTGGCGTCTCGAAGGAAAGCTTGCTCGATGCGCTGAACAAGCGTTTCCCGCCGGATGGTCTGCTGGACACGCTGGAGCGGCTCCAGCGGGACGTGCGGCACACCGTCGTCCACGGCTCGGCCACGGAGACCGTGACGGTGCGCTGGGAGAGCGGGGACAGGTCGTTCCCGGTGCTGGACGAACCCGCTGGGGTGTCGGCGCGGGCGGTGTCCGCGCCGACGGGTGCGGCGGACGACTTCCTCCACGGTGCTGGTGACGGCCATGTTGACCTGACGCTGGACCCGGGCTGGAACGCGGCGCGTGGTGCGGCGGCGCCGGACACGGTGAAGCACTCGTGGGTGGACCCGGTGTCGACGCCGCGGGGCGGTGGCGCTCACGCGCCGCGGTACGAGGTGCGTGCCGGCTTCGACGTGCGTACGTTCCCGTTGGGCGAGCGTTCCGTCACGGATCTGACCGTGCGGGTCCGGCTGGCCGCCGACGGTCTGTCGCCGGCCCAGGTGGACGCACTGTGGGAGCGAGCGCTGGGCGGTGTGGAGAGGGTCTTCAATCGTCCCGGTGAGGTGCTGGGCGACGGCAGTGTCCTGCACGTGACGCTGGAGCGCGTCTCGGGCAACGCCGCGGACGCCCACCTGAACGTGAGGGTGGGCGGCCCGGACGGTGCGATGAACCAGCACCAGTGGCGCATCGACGCCACCGAGCAGGACCTCGCGCACGAACTCGGTCACCAGCTGGGTCTGCGGGACGAGTACCGGGACTCGACGGCGGGCCACCGGCCCGAGGTCGACGGCAGCCTCATGGGCAACTACCACAACGCCGCGCCGGAGGGCCTGACCCAGGGCGGACTGCGCTCCCGCCACCTCGACCTCATCCATGCCCAGGTCCGCAACCACGGCCACGACCACGTTCACGTGCCGCACACCCGTGCCGTCACGGACGACGCGGTCGCACCCCCCGCGCCCGGCAAGGGCAAGGGGCGTGCCGACGAGGACGCCGGGTCGCTGGACGAGGGGCCGGACCTGACCCCGCGAGCCGACGACCCGCTGACGACGGCGGACGCGGAGGCGGCCGTGCAGGACGCCCGGCGCGACCTGAACCGGGCGCACGCGGAGTTCCGGCGGCTTGAGGCCCTCGACCTGGTCGGAAAGGGGTCCTCGAACAGGACCGGGCTGGACGCGGCGCGCGAGCAGGTCGTGACCGCGGAGGTCCGGCTCGCCGATGCGGAGGCCGCCGAGCTGAGGGTGGCGGCGGCCGAACACGCGTCGCCCGCGCCCGTGCCGTCCGTACCGCCGGTGCCACCCGTGCCGCACGCGCATGACGGGACCTCCGGTACGGGCCCGGCCCCCTCGCTGCGGGACACGGACTCACTGTCCGGCACGGAGACGTTCCCCACGGCACACGGATACTTCTCGGAGCTCACCGAGCCCCATCCGCGCCAGATCGACGAGGTCGACGGGACCTTCACCCGGTACGACGAGCACGGCGCTCCCGTCGCCACCGGCCGGCCGCTCCCGGCGCTGCCGGGCGTGCCGGACGGCCTGAACCTGGTCACCCCGGCGCAGGGTGCCGCCTGGCTGGAGGACGCGACCGGCACGCGCATCGCCCACTTCCGCGGGCAGGAGGTCACCGCCACGGCCGACGGTCTGCGGGTGACCCACGTGCACACCGGCGGGCCGCGGGACGGGGAGTTCATCCAGATCGGTACCGACGGCACCCTGGTCAAGCAGGGCTTCAACGTCCTCGACAAGGGCAGGCCCACTCCTTATCAGTACGTCCTGGACCACCCGAACGGCGTGTGGGAGCGCACGGGCCCCGCCGGAACCGGCACGGGGGTGTTCCACCACGGCAAGGCGGATCTGACGGGCGCCGCGAACGGCAGGGTGGTGCTGCTCAGCGCGACCGGCGCACCGGTACCGGTCTTCGAGCGCCGGCCGCTGCCCGGCGGCGGGCTCCTCGACTCCTTCCGCCGCACCGACACCATCGACTTCGGCCGTATGAACCCCCGTACGAGCTGGGCGCGCTGGGGCGACGAGGCCACCCTGTCCGGCGCGGGCATCCGCGAGTACGACACCGCGGGCACCGGCTGGCGCGACCTCGACGGGCGCGGCAACGTCGTCCACGAGTACCAGGCCGGTCTGCAGAAGCACGGCAACGGCACCGGCCACACGCTGGCGCTGAGGAACGAGAACGGCGAACTGCGCTGGCACCGCTACGACGGGGCCTCGAGGGAACTGACCGCGGGCCCGCGGACCCCGGACCGGTACGACTCCGGCTGGACCGACCTCGCCGACGACGGACGGACCCTCGTCCAGCGCAAGTGGGGCATGGGCCACCTGCCCGAACACGCCGGGCAGTACGAGGAGCACACGCTCGTGCAGGACGCCGCCGCGCCCGGCGGGTGGAAGACCGACGGGACCTGGCAGCGCCAGTCGCCGCACGGCAAGGAGGTCGGCAAGGCCGAGGTCGTCGACGGCCACCTGCTGGTCACCGAGCGGTGGCGTGAGCAGCGCCCGCCCGTCTGGGTCCGCAAGGGCCTGCTGCCGGGTGCGGGGCACGCGGAGGGCGCGTACGCCCATGTGCTCGGCGACAACGCGTACCAGCTGTTCACCTGGGAGACGCGGCCCGTCGGGGGCGGCGCCGGTGCCGGTGGCTCGGGCGTGCGGTACGTCGGTCTCGACGGCGGCACCCTGGATCTGGCGGCGAACGGCGACTTCGCGCGCCTGACGACCAAGCTGCACGACGGCACGACGCTGAAGGTCGGCGACCACGCCGGCGGCCCCGGCTACGCCCCGGCCGACGCCTCGTACGTGCCCTGGGAGGACTCCGGCGGCCGGCACGGCTACCGCGTCCCGCAACAAGGCGCTCCCGACGGCCCGCTGTGGCAGGACCGCTTCCAGGGGCCGGACGGGCGCCTGAGGGTCGCGCGCGAGGGCCTGCCGGACGGAGTCGTGCGCGAGTACGTCGATGCGCCGGTCGTCGGACATCCCTCCGGCCGCGGCAGCTGGGTCACCCGTGACGCCCACGGCAACCTGACCGGGATGCGGCACCCGAACCCCAACGGCGCCGCGAACAGCTTCATCGAGGGCACGGGGCGGGCGGACTCCGCGAAGTGGACGTGGCGGGAGACGGACGCCCAGGGCAGCCACCTCGGCCGCTCCGGCTCCAGGGAGTTCTTCCGCGGCTCCAACGACCCGAAGCTGTCCTGGGACGACTCCTTCCGCGACCTCGACGCGAACCGCAACCTGGTCCGCGAGCGCCGCATGCTCGACAAGGGCCGCTTCGTGGACGCCTGGCGCGACCCGGCCCGCAACGAGCGCTGGCTGACCGCCGAGTTCAAGCGCGACGGCTCACCGGCGACGGCACCCGGCCAGGGCGGCCAGGTCCGCATGTGGTGGAACCGGGCCACCGGCGCCTGGGACGACCAGTGGCGGCCCGGCGCCCGCCACTTCCGCGACGAACTGCGGTCCGCCGACGGCACCACGGTCGTCCTGCGCGACACGCCGCTGCATCTGGACGGCCCGGCCCGCGTCCGCGAGTACGGCCGCACGGCCGGCGAGCCCGGCGCGGTCTGGAAGGAGTTCGACCACGGCTCCGTCGTCCGCGAACGCACGGCCGAGACGGGCCCCGGCGGCACCGTCACCGGATACCTGGAGACCGACGCCTGGCGCGGGCAGTGGAACCGTTACGACGCCGACGGCGGTCTCGTCGCCCAGCGCACGGACAGCGGCCTGGTCTGGGAGCGCCGCGGTCCGCTCGGCCAGATGAAGCTGGTCGGCAACGAGTACGACTACCGCGGGCCGCTGACCGAGATACGCGGCTGGGGGCGCCGGATCCGCGAGTCCCAGCGCATGCCCTGGTCCGGGACGATGCTCCCCGACGACGCGGGTGCGGCGCTGCGCGAGGCGCGGTACGAACCGTACTGGCGGACGGTGGCGTACAAGGCCGCCGTGGAGTTCGGCCAGGAGTTCGTCCTGGAGTTCGGTGCCAACCTGGCCGTGAACGGCATCGTGGCCGCGGCCCAGGACAAGCCGTTCACCGGCAAGGACGTGCTGAAGGCGTTCGCCAACGCCGCCGTCTCCGCGGGCGTCAAGACCGGGGTCGGCATCGCCGTGCACGAGAACCGGGCCGCCGGGTTCCGCGAGCTCGGCAACCTCAAGACGACCCTGGCCAACATCGACGGCGGCAAGCTCCCGCAGCGCAGGCCGTTCAACCACGACAAGACCTGGTCCAACGAATGGGCCGGGAACGAGACCCCCACCCGCTGGCGCGGAGGCATCTACGACTTCACCTTCAGCGCGGGCACCAGCGTGATCTCGGGATGGGTCAACGGCGCCATGAACGCCGCGGTGTGGGGCGTCAGCGACGCCAACGGGAACACGGTCAAGCTCAGCGGCGCGGACGCCTTCCTGGACGGCGGCATCAACGCCGCAGCGGCCCTCACCACGTCGGCCTCCACCGCCCTGGTCAAGAACGCGCTCGTGCTGGGCGGCGGCAGCCGGCTCTTCCACCGGCAGGGCTTCGCGGACTTCTGGATCCAGCTACCCTTCAAGATCTTCGAGAAGTCGATCCAGTCGGTTTACCTGACGGGTGCGTACCGTGCGAGCATCAACCCGTCCTGGTACCAGGTACCGCCGCCCGGCACGCAGCAGCAGTAGAGGATCCGGAACATGACCCGTCACACCGTGGCCCCCAAAGGACAAGGCGGCCGCGGCGCCTTCCACCGGATCGCCGACGCGGTGCGGGCCGCCGCCCCCGGCGACGTGGTGGTGATCGCCCCGGGCACCTGGACCGAGGCCGTGGTGCTGGACCGCGCCGTCGTGCTCACGGCCGAGCACGGCCGCGGCAGCGTCGTGCTGGCCGCGCCTCCCGGGGACCGGCCCGCGCTGACCGTCGACGGCCCGGACTGCGCCGTGCACGGCGTCACCGTGTGGGGCGCCGACGACGGCGCCCCCGCGATCGCCGTCTCGCCGGGCGCCGGACTGGTCCTGGAGGACTGCGCCGTCGAGGGCGGCCGTATCCAGGCCCGCGGCCCCGAGGACGAGGAGAGCGGGACGACCGCCCTGATCCTGCGGCGCTGCCGCCTCGAACGCGCCCGGCTGGCCGGCCTGCACCTGGCCGGGGCGGTCCGCGCCCGGGTCGAGGACACCAGCGTCACGGGCGTGGACGGCACGGGCGTCGTGCTGTCGGGCACGGCCCGGCTGGACGCGACCCGGCTGCGCCTGGACCGTACGACGGGATCGGGCGTCCGGCTGCGCGGCAGCGCACGCCTGCGGCTCGCCGACTCCACGCTGACCGGCACCGGCCGGGCCGGGCTGCTGCTGGAAGAGGCGGCCGAGGCCACGGCCGGAGAACTGCGGATCGAGTCGCCCGGCGCGGCCGGTGTGCACGTGACCGGCACGGCGCGCGCCGAGCTCACCGACTGCCGGATCCGCGGCGCCTCCGCCAGCGGGGTGGTCGTCCAGGACAACGGCGTGCTCAACGCGCAGGGCTGCGCCGTCGCCGACGCCGGCGCCAACGGGCTGCTGGTCACGGGCGCCGCGCAGGCCCGCCTCGCGGACTGCCGGATCGACCGCAGCGCCTTCAGCGCCGTCCACCTGTCCGGCACGGCCACCGGGCAGCTGACCGACTGCCTCGTCCGCGACTGCGCCGAGCACGGCGTCCACGCGGCGGGCGAGGCCCGCCTCGAACTCGCGGACTGCGGGATCAGGAACGTGGCCATGACCGGCGTCGCCGTGGACGAGCAGGCCGTGGCGACGGTCACCGGCTGCCGCATCGACGACGTCGCGACGGGCATCGGCGTCGGCTCGGCGTCCGAGAGCAGGGTCGAGCACACCACGGTCACCGGCACCAAGGACATCGGGGTGCGGGTCGCGACCGGCGGTACCGCGGTCCTCACCGGCATACGGGTCACCGGGGCGGGCGCGGCGGGCGTCGTCGTCGACAAGGGAGCCGAAGCCACCGTCAACGGCGGCTCGGTGGAGGACTGCGCCGGCTCCGGCGTCGTCGTGTGGACCGGGGCCCGGCCCACGGTCGTGGACCTGCGCATCGAGAGGCCCGCCAAGAACGGCGTCTTCCTCGCCGAGGGCGCGGGCGGCACCTTCACCTCGCTCGACGTGTCCGGCTCCGGCTTCCCCGCGCTCCACGTGGGCGCGGGGGCGGACCCCGTACTGCGGCACTGCCGGATCCGCGACTGCGCGGACGCGCTCGGCACGGACGAGGGCGCGGCCCCGCAGCTCGACGACTGCACCGTGGACGGCGTCCCGCTGACGTTCGGGGAACCCGCGGCCGCCCCGGCGGTGCCCGCCGCCCCGGGCGTACCAGGCGCCCCGCAGGCAGGGACGCGCCCGCAGGCCACCGCCGACGAGGAGGAAGCGCCCGAGGAGACCCTGGAGGACCTGCTGGGCGAGCTGAACGCCCTCGTCGGCCTCGACCGCGTCAAGCGCGACGTCGGCTCGCTGGTGAAGCTGATGCAGACGGTCCGGCGCCGCGAGGAGGCCGGGCTGCCCGCCCCGCCGCTCAGCCGGCACCTGATCTTCGCGGGCAACCCCGGCACCGGCAAGACCACCGTGGCGCGCCTGTACGGCAGGCTCCTGAAGGCGCTCGGACTGCTGCGCGAGGGCCACCTCGTGGAGGTCGACCGTACGGCCCTGGTCGGCGAGTACGTCGGCCACACCGGCCCCAAGACCACCGCCGCCTTCAACCGCGCGCTGGGCGGCGTGCTCTTCATCGACGAGGCCTACAGCCTCGCCCCGGTGGGCGCCGGGAACGACTTCGGCACGGAGGCCGTCGCCACCCTGGTCAAGCTCATGGAGGACCACCGCGACGACGTCGTCGTCATCGCCGCCGGCTACCCCGGCGACATGGACCGCTTCATCAGCTCCAACCCGGGCCTGTCCTCCCGGTTCGGCCGCACGCTCCTCTTCGAGGACTACGCCGCGGACGAACTGGTCTCGATCGTCGAGTACCAGGCCGCGGAGCACCAGTACGAACTCACCCCCGTCGCCCGCGAGGAGCTCACCCGCCTCTTCGAGCTCCTCCCGCGCGGCGAGGGCTTCGGCAACGGCCGATCCGCGCGCCAGATGTTCCAGGAGATGACCGAACGGCAGGCGCAGCGCGTCGCCGAGCTGGACGACCCGACCCCGGACCAGCTCATGGCCCTGCAGGACCAGGACCTCCCCCAGCCCGCGAACCGCGGCTGACCGCCCGGGGCCGCGTGGTGGTCCGCGTGTGCGTCCGGGCCGCGGGCCGCTCGTGGTTGTGGCGGCCCGACGACCTCGCGCAGCTCGTGGCGGCGTCAGTCGCCGGAAGCGGGAGCGGTGGGGGTCAGGCGGGTCTCCATCCGGGCCACCACCTGCTCCTGGGCGCGGCGGCGCGCGGCGGAGAGCCTGCGGTCGAGGACGAAGACCGGCAGGAGCCACGCCCAGCCCCACACGACCAGCCCGTGGGCGAGGTCCAGCGAGCGCAGCAGGGCGTTCGTGCCGTAGGCGAGGACGGCGGCGGCCGCCCAGGCAGGTGCCCGGTGACGGGCGAGCAGGCGAAGGGGCGCCTTCGCAGGGCCGGACAGTTCGGCGATTGTGGCCGCCAGCACGGCGGCCCGGTGGTCCTCCGGCCGGCCCCGCGACCATGCCTCGGCGCGGTGCCGGGCCTCCTCCGCCGTGCTGTCGAGCAGGGCGTACGCGAGGTCGTCGCTCTGCGCCTGGGCGCTGCCCTGCTCCAGCTGGGCGGCCGCCGCCTGCATGCGGACGTCCTCCCACCACGAGCGCTGCGACCACCGCAGCGCCGCCTGGGCGCGCTCGGTCTCCGGGGCGTCGGGTGCGAGGCGCTCGAGCCGTTCCAGCAGGGTCCGCGCGCGGGCGGCCCGCCCGGGGTGCTCGAATGCGTCGGCGGCGAGGCAGAACTCCGCGTACCCGGCGAGCAGTCCGGGGTGGTCCGGCGCGAGTTCCAGTCCCGCCCGGAAGGCCTTCTCCGCCTCGTCGTCGTGGTCGTCCTCGTCCTCGCCGACGTGCCCGAGGGCCAGCCAGCAGTGGAGGTCGGCGGACGTGGGGTCCTGCTGCAGCCCTTCCCTGGCGGTCCTGCGGACCGCCGCGTGGCCGCCCGCGGCGTGGAGGTCGGCGCAAAGGCCCAGGTACTCGTCCGTCGTCGTCATGAGTCCCGCCCCTGAAATCGTGCGCCCCGGTCGGGGCCGCACCCCTGTGTGGCATGCGAACGCGCACGTCAACGCGGATTCGGGGCTGCGGGACGGGGCGTCCTACAGGTCGAGCACCACGTCCGTGCGCGGCTGCGAGCAGCAGATGAGGGCGTTGCCCTCGGCGGGTTCGTCGACGGGCTCCGGCGCGTATGCGACACCGCCCGTCAGGACCTGGGTCTCGCAGGTGTGGCAGACCCCGGTGCGGCACGACCAGCGGGTCGGCACGTCGCACGCCTCCGCGAGTTCGAGGAGCGTGCCGTACGCCGGGTGCCACGGCACGCTCAGGCCGCTGCGGGCGAAGGACACCGACGGTCCCGTGGGCTCGCCGGGAGGGGCCGCGGGCGGGTGCGGGGCGCGGGCCGTCGCGTCGACCACGCCGGGGTTGATCGAGGACAGCGCGCCGAACGTCTCCCGGTGGATGCGGTCCGCGGCCAGTCCCCCCGCAGCCAGCGCCTCCGCCATGTCGTCCATGAAGCCCTGCGGTCCGCAGATGTAGGCGTCCGCGTCCGGCGGCAGGTCCAGCGCGGCGATCCGCGCCGTGTCGAGCCGGCCCGCCCCGGTGTAGTCGGCGCCCGCACGGTCGCTCTCGCGCGGCCTGCTGTAGGCGACGTAGGCGTGCGCGCCCGCCATCTTTCCCACCAGGGCCCGGGACTCCGCGGCGAACGGATGGCTCTCGCCGTCGCGCGCCACGTGCAGCCACCACACCTCGCGCCGGCCGCACGCGTCGGCCAGCGCGTACAGCATCGCCATCACCGGTGTGGCGCCCACCCCCGCGGAGAGCAGCACCACCGGCGTGTCACCCTCCCCGAGGACGAACGTGCCGCGCGGCGCGGCGACGTCCAGCAGGTCGCCTTCCCGCACGTGCCGCCGCAGGAAGCCGCTGCCCGCGCCGTGCGGCTCCTGCTTGACGCTGATCCGGTACTCCGCCGCGCCGGGCCGCCCCGACAGGGAGTACGTGCGGATCAGCGGCGGCCCGTCGGGTTCCGGCCGCATACGGACGGTGAGGAACTGGCCGGGCATCCCGGCCGGCAGCGGACTGCCGTCCTGCGCGGCCAGCGTCAGCGAGAAGATGCTGCTGCTCTCGTCCCGGACCCGGGCCACCCGTAGCGGGCGGAAGCCCGGCCACGCCGGGGGAGGGGCCGCCGTGCCGGTCAGTCCGGGGTTGCCCGCCGCGCCGCCCCCGTCCCCCGCCGGGGCGTCGAGCAGCGCCCGCATCGACGCCTGCCACCCCGGGCTCAGCGCCGGGATCCGCAGGGCACGCTCGACCTGGTCCCGGGGATGCCCGGGCAGGTACAGCAGCGCGTCGATGTCCGCGACGGTCATCGCCTCCGGCCCGGTCCCGAGCTTGACGATGTCGTCGCCCGCGGCGACCTCGCCCTCCTCCAGCACCCGCAGGTAGAAGCCGGGGCGCCGGTGGGCCACCAGCAGCGCGGCCATCCTGGGCTCGGCCATGCGCATCCCGACCCGGTAGCAGGTCACGCGCGGCTGCGTGACCTCGAAGACCGCGCCGCCGATCCGGTACCGGTCCCCGATGCACACCTCGTCGTCGGGCAGGCCATCCACGGTGAAGTTCTCGCCGAAGTTGCCGAAGGTCAGGTCGTCCCGCCCGAGCTCCTTCTGCCAGTGGCGGTACGAGTCCAGCTGGTACACCAGCACCGCCCGCTGCTCCCCGCCGTGCCCGCCGAGGTCGCCCTGCCCGTCGCCGTCGATGTTGAGCCGCCGGACCATGCGCGGTCCGGAGACCGGCTCCTTCCAGACGCCCGTGTACGTCGTCCGGCCCTGCCACGGCACGTTCTTGGGCATACCGACGCTCACGGCGACCAGTGTGGCCATGCGCCATCTCCCTCGTAGCGCGAGCCCCCGCCTCCCGGCCACCGTATTACGCCCATCGTGCCGCGCAACCCGGCCGAGGGGACGGTCCCCGGCGCCCCGGGGCGGGCCGTGCCCCGCCATCACCACGGCCTAGGGTGGGGATCCCGGCCCCGGCCGGGATTGCGGGCGGGCACGACGGTGTTGACCCACCCGACAGCCGCCGGCCCCTCGATGGACGGAGACCAGCACCACCCATGTCCACCACCGTTGATCACGCCCACCCCGCGGAGTCCGACGGCGAGCCCGCCCGGGCCGACGCCGCACCTGCCCTGGACAACCCGGTGTGGGCCGCCCTCACCGGCCCGCACGCCGGCTTCGCCGAGGTCCGCGGCCGAGCCGCCCGCTACCGGTCCGACGTGTCCGTCTTCGCGGGCCTCGCCGACCCGGCCGACCCCGCCGCCTGGGACGACCTGGCCCAGCTGCTCGGCCCCGGCGGTACCGCCCTGGTCACCGGCTCACCGGTGATCCCGGAGGGCTGGGAGGTCGTGGAGGGCGGCGAGGGCATGCAGATGGTCGACACCGCGCTCCACGCCGAGCACGCCCCGGAGGCCGTGCGCCTCGGCCCCGCCGACGTCGACGACGTCATGGACCTGATCGCCCGCACGCGGCCCGGCCCCTTCCTGCCGAAGACCCTCGAACTCGGCACGTACCTGGGCATCCGGGAGAACGGCCGGCTGATAGCCATGGCCGGGGAGCGCATCCAGCCGCCCGGCTGGACGGAGATCAGCGCCGTCTGCACCGACCCGGACCACCGCGGTCGCGGCCTGGCGACCCGGCTGATGAGCGCCGTTGCGGCGGGCATCAAGGAGCGCGGGGACACCCCGCTGCTGCACGCCGCCGCGAGCAACACCAACGCGGTACGGCTCTACGAGTCGATCGGCTTCAGCCACCGCCGTCGCACCCTGTTCCTGCTGGTCCGCGCACCGGGAGGCCGGGCCTAACCCCGGCCGGTCCGTTCCCGGTCCTCGCCCGCCCGGGCGGGGGCCGCGGGGCGGACGGTCCCGTCGGCGGTGCCGGCGGCCAGGGACCCGAGCAGGGCCAGCGAGCGCGCCGCCTCCGATCCCGGCTCGGCGTGGTAGATCACCAGGACCTGGCCCTCGGCGCCGTTGACGCTCAGCTTCTCCCGGTACAGGTCCATGTCGCCGACCTGCGGGTGCCGCATCCGCGCGAGCGCGCCCTCGCGCCGGTGCACGTCGTGGCGCGCCCACAGCTTCCGGAAACGGTCGCTCTTCAGCGAAAGCTCGCCCACGAGCGCGGCCAGCCGGGGGTCGTCGGGATCGGGCCCGGCCACCGCGCGCAGACTCGCCACCGCGTTCACCGTGGCGGTCTGCCAGTCCCGGTGCAGCTCCCGCTCCTCCGGGTCCAGGAGCGCCGCGCGGAGCCGGTTCACCCCCGGCACGTTGTTCGGCGACAGCGCCCGCGCCAGGGCGTTCGCGGCCAGGACGTCGAGGTACTTCCCCTGCACGAGTGCCGGCATCGGCAACTGCGCGAGCAACTGGAGGACGTGGCCCGGCACCTTCTCCTGCGCGGGGCGCCTGGTCCTGCGCGGCTTGGGTCCCACCAGCCCGATCAGGTACGCCGTCGCGTCGGCGTCGAGCCGCAGCACCCCCGCGAGCGCCTCCACGACCTGCACGGACGGATTGCGGTCCCGCCCCTGCTCCAGCCGGAGGTAGTAGTCCGAGCTGATGCCCGCGAGCATGGCGACCTCCTCGCGCCGCAGCCCCGGCACACGCCGCAGCCCACCGCCGTTGAGGCCGACGTCCTCGGGCCGCACGAGTTCCCGCCGGGCCCGCAGGAAGTCACCGATCACATTCGAGGCGTCCATGCGCCCCACGCTAGTTCGCCCCCCGCCCCCGTGCCTGGCC
>NZ_JARAVK010000259.1:0-12455 GCF_033792765.1 Streptomyces sp. PA03-6a
CCTCCGGCCCGTCCGCGGCTCCCTCACCCCCGCCCCCGCGCGGTGAGCCGCCTCATGCGCGCCGCGTCGCGACTGCCCCGCCCGCAGTCGCTGCGCGCCGACGTCACCGCCTCCCTCGTCGTCTTCCTCGTCGCCCTGCCGCTGTGCGTGGGCGTGGCCGTCGCCTCGGGGGTGCCGGCCGAACTCGGCCTGGTCACCGGCATCGTCGGCGGGATCGTGACCGGACTGCTCCCCGGCAGCAGCCTCCAGGTGTCCGGCCCGGCCGCCGGACTCACCGTCCTGGTCTACGAGGCGGTCCAGGAGTTCGGACTGCCCTCACTGGGCGTGCTCGTGCTCTGCGCGGGCGGACTGCAACTCGCCATGGGCGTGCTCCGGCTCGGCCGCTGGTTCCGGGCCATCTCCGTCGCCGTCGTCCAGGGCATGCTGGCCGGCATCGGCCTGGTGCTGATCGCCGGACAGGTCTACGCGCTCACCGACACCGCGGCACCGGCAGGCGGCGTCGCGAAGATCGCCGGATTACCGGGACTGGTCGCGGGCACCGTCGCCTCGCCCACGGCGCTCACCGCGCTCGCCGTCGGCGGCGGCACCATCGCGGTCCTCGTGCTGTGGCCCCGCATCCCGCGTGCCGCGCGGCTGCTGCCGGGGCAACTGGCCGCGGTCGCGCTGGCCACGGGCACGGCCGTGCTGTTCGGCCTGCCGGTCCAGCGCGTCGAGGTGGCGGGACTGCTCGACGTCGTCCAGCCGCCGGGTGCCGGGCAGTTCGCGGGGCTGGCGAGCCTGTCCATGATCGGCACCGTGCTGGCCTTCACGCTGATCGCCTCCGCCGAGAGCCTGTTCAGCGCCGCCGCGGTGGACCGGCTGCACGACGGGCCGCGCACGGAGTACGACAAGGAACTCATCGCGCAGGGCGCGGGCAACGCCGTCTGCGGGGCGCTCGGGGCCCTGCCGATGACCGCGGTGATCGTCCGCAGCGCGGCCAACGTGCAGGCGGGCGCCCGTACGAAGGCGGCACGCGTGCTGCACGGCGTGTGGCTGCTGCTCTTCGCCGCGCTGATCCCCGGCGCCCTGGGGGTGATCCCGGTGGCGGCGCTGGCGGGTGTGCTGGTGCACGCGGGCTGGAAGCTCGTACCGGTGAAGGAGCTCGTCCCGCTGTGGCGCGCGCACCGGGGCGAGGCCGTCGTCCTGGTGGTGACCGCGACGGCGATCGTGGCCACCAACATGTTCGAGGGGGTCCTCGTCGGGCTGCTCACGGCCGTGGTCAAGGCGGCCTGGGAGACCTCGCAGACGCATGTGGAGATCCACGACAAGGGCGAGGGCCCGATCGTCGTCCGCGTGCTGGGCAACGCCACCTTCCTGCGGCTGCCCAAGCTGCTGGAGCAACTGGAGGCGCTGCCCCGGGACCGCCCGATGGAACTCGACCTGCGCCGGCTGCGGCACCTCGACCACGCCTGCGGCATGGCCCTGCTCGGCTGGGCCGAGCGGCACAACGAGGAGGGGGTGACGCCCGTCCGGGTGCAGGGCGCACCCGTGTGACGCGACGGCCCGGGACCGGGCGGGACGGGGCGCCGCCCCTGACCCACGGTTCCGGGCCGTCTCAGGGTCATCCCCTATGGCTTCGGGAGCGGAGCGGAGTGACCGTGGCCGTATGAGGCGTTCTACCGATGTATCCCGGGACGTGACCGGAGCCGAGAAGCGG
The DNA here is from genome assembly GCF_033792765.1 of Streptomyces sp. PA03-6a. Classification (NCBI taxonomy): domain Bacteria; kingdom Bacillati; phylum Actinomycetota; class Actinomycetes; order Kitasatosporales; family Streptomycetaceae; genus Streptomyces; species Streptomyces sp. PA03-6a. The sequence goes on from NZ_JARAVK010000259.1 coordinate 1,697, forward strand.
CAGCTCGCGGTGGCCTCGGCCACCCTCGGCCCCTGGCGCCCGGCGGCGGCGGTCGGCGCGATCGGCGGCGGGGTCTCCCTCGCCGCCTCCGCCCTGAGCGGCGACTTCGGGCTCGGCGTCGTCGCCGGCGCCGTGTCCGTCGCACTGATGCTCTTCTTCCTCGTCGGCGGCGCCGGCGCGGTGACCGGGCGCGGCCCGCGCGCCGACCGCCGCATACGCCGCTGGGCGGCCGCCCACCCTTGGCGCGTCGCGCTGGTCCCGGCGGGGATGCTGCTCGTCACCGACGTCGTGATGCGCCAGATCCTGACCTCCGAGGGCTTCTTCGGCAGCCTCTGGGACGGCCTGTGGCGAGGGGTCCTCGTCGCGGCCGTGGTCGGTGTCGTCGGTTCGGTGGCCGGGAAGCGGCGGGCCGGCTAGGGCCGGCTGCCGGGCCCTGACCGTCAGTCCTTGACCGCCACCGTGAGGTCGACCTTGTAGGGCTCGACCACGTGACCGTCCGGGAAGAGCGCCAGCAGCGCGCGCCGCTCGTCGTCGAGGATGCGGCGGGCGGTGTCCGGGGCGAGCACGGCGAAGTAGGAACGGCTGCCGAGCATCGTGAGGTGCGTGTCCAGCGCGACGGTGCGCGTCCAGTGCAGGACTCGGGTCTCGGTGCGCATCCCCAGGCGGGAGCCGAGCGAACGGAGGATGTCCTCCGCCGTCCCCGTCAGGCCGTTCTCGTGGTAGCGGGGGACCGCACGGGCCAGCCGCTCCTCCTGCTCCCGCACCCAGGCGACGCCCATGCCCGGCACGTTCCACCACAGCGCGAGCGCACCGCCCGGCCGCAGCACCCGTGCCGCCTCGGGGGAGGACTTGGCCGCGTCCGTCCAGTGCCACGCCTGGGCGTACGTCACGAAGTCCGCCACCCCGGACGCGAACGGCAGCGCGTCCCCGTCCCCGCGTACGAGCGGCACGTCCGGCTGCCCGGCCCGCAACTGCGCGGCCATCCCCGCCCCGGGCTCCACGGCCGTCACGTGCGCCCCGCGCGCCCGCAGCAGCGCCGTGGCGATCCCCGTCCCGGCCCCCACGTCCAGGACCGCGGCCCCGGCGAAGGGACGGCCGCTGATCTCCTCGACGGCGTCGAACAGCTCTTCCGGGTAACCGGGGCGGGCCGCGGCGTACTGCGCGGCGACGGTGTCGAACGACTGGGCGAGCACGCGGTGGGCCGGGTGTGTGGTCATGGGGGTTGTCCTTCCCCGTGGGACGCGGGCGCGACCCACCGCGTGGGCTCGGTCAGACGCACCTTCCGGCGACGTACCCGTCGCTGCCGGTGTGCACGTAGGTGTCGGAGACGTACTGGTCCGGGCCGATCCGGTCCCAGATGTTGCTCGTCCCGTAGTAGCCGCTGACCGTCTCACCCGGGGTCTGGCAGAAGATCGGCACCTGGACGTCATAGGGCAGGAGCCTGACGATCTGGTAGTTCGTACCGGGGCCGGTACGGACGTTGAGCCGTACGTCGGGGGCGACCGGGTAGTACACGAGAGTGGGAGCCGCCACGGCTTCGGCGGCACCCCCCAGCACGAGGAACACCGCCCCGGCCATCGCGGCCGCGCCGGCCGCCAGTGCGGCGCGCCTGCTTCTGTTCTTGCTCAACACGTTCCTCCCACGAGACGCATCCAAGGCATGGGTTTGACGAGATGTTGATGCGTCAGCTGCAGCGCGACGCGACATACCCGTCGCTGCCGGTGTGCACGTAGGTGTCGGAGACGTACTGGTTGGTGCCGATGCAATCCCAGATGTTCGAGGTGCCGTAGTAGCCGCTCTCCGTCGTACCCGGGGTCTGGCAGAAGATCGGCACCTTGGCGTCGTAGGGCAGGACCTTCACGATGTGGTAGCCGGTGCCCGGCCCTGAGCGGACGTTGAGGCGCACGTCCGGCGCGACCGAGTAGTAGATGAGATCGCCTGAGGCCGAAGCCGGGGCAGCCGCGGCATCGCCGGCACCCCCGAGTACGGGAAAAGCCGCCCCGGTCAAGGCGGCCGCGCCGGAGAGGAGTAACCCGCGCCTGCTCTTGCCCTCGCTCAACATGCCCTCCCGATAAGTAGAGAACCACGGATGATCAACCGCAGCGTCCGGCGATGTAGCCGTCGCTGCCGGTGTGCACGTAGGTGTCGGAGACGTACTGTCCGGGGGCGATCCGGTCCCAGATGTTCGACGTGCCGTAGTAGCCGCTGACCGTCTCGCCCGGGGTCTGGCAGATGATCGGCACCTTGACGTCGTAGGGCAGCACCTTGACGATCTGGTAGCCCGTCCCGGGGCCGATACGGACGTTGAGCCGCACATCGGGAGCGACCGAGTAGTACACGAGATCCGCGGAGGCCGCGGTCGCCTCGGCCGCACCCCCGAGAACCAGCAGGACGGCCCCGGCCATCCCGGCCGCCAACACCGCTCGCCTGTTCTTGCCCTTGCTCAACACACCCTCCGAGGACAGAAGCCGATACTTATCCGCAGCGCGCCGCGACATATCCGTCACTGCCGGTGTGCACGTACGAGTCGGAGACGTACTGCCCGGGACCGATGCGGTCCCAGATGTTCGAGGTGCCGTAGTAGCCACTGACAGTCGTGCCGTTGGCCTGGCAGTAGATGGGTACGCGGGCGTCGTAGGGCAGGACCTTCACGATCTGGTAGCCCGTCCCAGGCCCGCTCCGGACGTTGAGACGACAACCCGGCGCGACCGGGTAGGTGACGATGTCGGCGACGGCGGTCGCTTCGACGTCGGCGGCGGCTGTTCTTCCCGTCGCGCCGTCAAGGTTGTTCTCGGCCATCGGTCCTCCCCCGTGGAGATTAACTCTCTGTCAGGTGCAGGCTAGCAATCCGAGCCGCTGCCGTAACCGCAATCCACTAGGCTCGCCAAGTTGCGGCTGCGGACGAACACACGGGGGTGGGTCATGCCGCCACTGCGGAGACCCGGGACTGATCGGGAAGCGGAACATCCGGAATACGCTGGGCAGTATCGCCTGGAAAGGCGGCTCGGCTCCGGCGGCATGGGCGTGGTGCACCTGTCACGCTCCACGTCCGGCATGCGCCTGGCCGTCAAGGTCGTGCACGAGGAGTTGGCGGCTGACCCGGAGTTCAGAGCGCGTTTCCGGCAGGAGGTGGCCGCCGCCCGGCGGGTGAGCGGGGCGTTCACCGCACCGGTCGTGGACGCCGACCCAGACGCCGAACGGCCTTGGATGGCGACCCTCTACATGCCCGGGCCGACTCTGGCCGAATTCGTGAAGCGGAACGGGCCGGTGCCCCCGGCCCAAGTGCGGTACCTGATGGCGGGACTGGCCGAAGCCCTGCGCGACATCCACCGGGCGGGCGTGGTGCACCGTGATCTGAAGCCCAGCAATGTGCTGCTGGCTTCAGACGGCCCCAAGGTGATCGATTTCGGCATCTCACGACCATCCGACAGTGATCTGCGGACCGAGACGGGCAAGCTGATCGGTACGCCTCCGTTCATGGCACCCGAACAGTTCCGCCAGCCGCGCTCGGTGGGGCCGGCCGCAGACATATTCGCGATGGGTTCCGTGCTCGTGCACGCGGCGACGGGACGGAGCCCCTTCGATTCCGACAGCCCGTACGTCGTCGCTTATCAAGTGGTGCACGACGAACCACACATGACCGGCGTACCGGCCGATCTCCGGCCGCTGATCGAACGCTGTCTGGCGAAGAACCCCGATGAGCGACCCGTCCCCGATGCCCTGATGACGGAGCTCAGAGCAGTGTCGGCCTCCTACGACACCCAGGCGTTCACGGTTCGGGATGGGGACGTCCTGATCCCCGTCCAGCGCCCCCCAGGAGCCGAGGAATTCATCGACCGCGCCGCCGTGCCGGAGAGGATCCGGGAGCGCACGGCGGGTCACTCCCCGAACCGACACAGGCAAGCCCTCGCGGCAGGAATCGCATTGGCCCTCCTCTGCACCGGCGCGGCTCTGGCCGTAAAGCGCCAGGCGGCTCGCGACGGGGAAAAAGCGACGGCGAGGCACAACGCCATCGGTCCGGAGATGAAGCAGTTCACACCGTGGCATTCGGTTCTCCGGCACGACGCGTCCAGTACCGCGATGCCCGCCTGCTCCTACAGCGGGCGAGCCCTGTATTGCGCTCAACCAGGGGTCCTTGCTGCGAAACTCGATCCCGGCAGCGGCCTGATCCAGTGGTCACGACGCGAGGCGACAGACAGTTCGATGGACGAGTCGTCCACCGCCCCTCTGCTCTCGCACGGCGTCCTCCATGCCCACATCGCCCGTCGGAACCGTCTCGAGGCCCTCGATCCGTCCACGGGGAAGGCCCGCTGGCATCTCGATCTGTCGCCCTACGACGGCCGCTTCCACGACACAGGCGCGCAGATCCTCCTGGTCTCGCCCGGAGCCGTCGTGACCGCGGTCGACGGAATGACGGGCACGCAGAAGTGGCGGAAGCCGCTCTCGGGCCACTCCCAGCCGATCTTCACCGTGGACCGGGCCTCGGGTGTCATCTACGCAATCGAACTTGCAGGTGACGGAAACACCACGCTGGTCACAGCGCTCGATCCAGACGACGGTGAGATACGCGGACAGAAGCGCCTCGCGGGCAACCTGAACCCGATCGGCGCGGTCAACGGCAGTGTCTACTTCAGCGTGTCCGATGCCGAGGCTCGCGCCATCGCCATCGTGCGCTACACGCCCGGCACGGGATCGCCGCGGCAGATTCGGCTCGGTGTCCCGCTCCCCGGTGCACGCGCTGCCGTGCAGGGCTCCAGGATCTACGCGATCGGATACAACGGGGCCCTGGTCTCGGTCAACACCGACGGAGGCGATGAGGACGCCGAGCGATGGACGGTGGAGACCTCGGTGAGCTACGCGTCCCCGCCCGTCGTCGACGGCGACCACCTCTATTTCGTTGCGGCCGACGGGCGCCTGCTGGCGTTTCGCACGGTGGACGGCCGTTTCCTCGGGCAGACCCCGCCACGCATCGACGACGACCACAGCAGTCAGGTGCTGGACCCGCCCTCCCCCGTCGTCGCCGACGGGAAGGTGTTCGCGACCGCGCCGGACGGCAGTGTGTTCGCCGTGGACGCGAAGGACCCCTCCCGCTGGTGATCGTGGGGATCGGCGGAAGGGGTCCCGGGCACGACGGCGGGGCCGGGGCCGGGGTCAGCCCTCGAGCTTCGTGACGTCGCGGACGGCGCCCTTGTCGGCGCTGGTGGCCATCGCGGCGTACGCCTTGAGGGCGAGGGAGACCTTGCGGTCGCGGTCCTTGGGGGCGTAGACGCCGCCGAGGGCGGCGCGGCGGGCGGCCAGTTCCTCCTCCGGGACGAGGAGTTCGATGCTGCGGCCGGGGATGTCGATGCGGATGCGGTCGCCGTCCTGGACCAGCGCGATCGTGCCGCCGGACGCCGCCTCGGGGGAGGCGTGGCCGATGGACAGGCCCGAGGTGCCGCCGGAGAAGCGGCCGTCGGTGACGAGGGCGCAGGCCTTGCCGAGGCCGCGGCCCTTGAGGAAGGAGGTGGGGTAGAGCATCTCCTGCATGCCGGGACCGCCCTTGGGCCCCTCGTAGCGGATGACGACGACGTCACCCTCCTTGACCTCCTTGCGGAGGATCTTGTCGACGGCCTCCTCCTGGGACTCGCAGACCACGGCCGGGCCCTCGAAGGTCCAGATGGACTCGTCGACGCCGGCGGTCTTCACCACGCTGCCGTCGACAGCGAGGTTGCCGTGGAGCACGGCCAGGCCGCCGTCCTTGGAGTAGGCGTGCTCGGCGGAGCGGATGCAGCCCTCGGCGGCGTCGAGGTCGAGGGCCTCCCAGCGCTCGGACTGGGAGAAGGCCTCGGCGGAGCGGACGCAGCCGGGGGCGGCGTGCCAGAGTTCCTCGGCCTCGGCGGAGGGGGAGCCGCCGCGCACGTCCCAGGTCTTGAGCCAGTCGGCGAGCGACGGGGAGTGGACGGAGTGGACGTCCTCGTTGAGCAGGCCGGCCCGGTGGAGTTCGCCCAGCAGGGCGGGGATGCCGCCGGCCCGGTGCACGTCCTCCATGTAGTACGTGCGGCTCTTCGCGACGTTGGGCGCGACCTTGGCCAGGCACGGCACGCGCCGGGAGACGGCGTCGATGTCGGTGAGGCCGAAGGGGACCTCCGCCTCCTGGGCCGCGGCCAGCAGGTGGAGGATCGTGTTGGTGGAGCCGCCCATGGCGATGTCGAGGGCCATGGCGTTCTCGAAGGCCTCGAAGGTGGCGATCGAGCGCGGCAGCACGGACTCGTCGTCCTGCTCGTAGTAGCGCCGGGTGATGTCGACGACCGTGCGGCCGGCGTCCTCGTACAGCGCCTTGCGGGCGGTGTGGGTGGCCAGGACCGAGCCGTTGCCGGGCAGCGACAGGCCCATCGCCTCGGTGAGGCAGTTCATCGAGTTGGCGGTGAACATGCCGGAACACGAGCCGCAGGTGGGACAGGCGTTCTCCTCGATGCGGAGGATGTCCTCGTCGGAGATCTTGTCGTTGACGGCGTCGGCGATCGCGTCGATCAGGTCGAGGGTGCGGACGGTGCCGTCGACGAGGGTGGCACGGCCGGCCTCCATGGGGCCGCCGGAGACGAAGACGGTGGGGATGTTGAGGCGCAGGGCGGCCATCAGCATGCCCGGGGTGATCTTGTCGCAGTTGGAGATGCAGATCAGCGCGTCGGCGCAGTGCGCCTCGACCATGTACTCGACGGAGTCGGCGATCAGGTCGCGGGAGGGCAGCGAGTAGAGCATGCCGCCGTGGCCCATGGCGATGCCGTCGTCGACGGCGATCGTGTTGAACTCGCGCGGCACGGCGCCCGCGGCCTTGATCGCCTCGCTGACGATGCGGCCGACGGGCTGCAGGTGGGTGTGCCCGGGCACGAACTCCGTGAAGCTGTTGGCCACCGCGATGATCGGCTTGCCGATGTCCTCGCTCGCTACGCCCGAAGCGCGCATGAGGGCGCGGGCGCCCGCCATGTTGCGGCCGTGGGTGACTGTGCGGGACCTCAGCTCGGGCACGGGGACCACTCCCTACGTTTCCATCTCGGAGCCTTCGAGCGTACGCCCCCGGTCGTGGTACGCGGCGGTGTGTCCGTATTGCGGACGGCGAGTCCACGGTGTGGATGGCGATCCGGTACCGGACACGACGGGTCCGCAGCGGGCCGGCGACAGGGCGCTCCCCCCCATTGTCGACCCATCCGCCCTGCGGGCGGCTCACCCCGTGACGGGCCCCGGATCGGTCAGGTAGCGCTGGAGGGTCGGCGCGATGAGGGCGATGACGTCCTCCATGTCCGCCGACGCCAGCGGCTCGAGCTTGATGACGTAGCGCATCATCACGATGCCGATCATCTGGGCGCCCGCGAGTTCCGCGCGGAGCCGGGGGTCGGGGACCTTCAGCTCCGACGCGACGCGCTCCAGCAGCCGCCGCAGGACGATGCCGCGCAGCACGCCCGCGGCGGTGTCGTTGGTCACGGCGGAGCGGACGATCGCCAGCATGGGGGCGCGCGAGACCGGGTTCTCCCAGATGGCGACGAAGAAGCGGGCCAGCCGCTCGCCGACGCCCTCGGGGCCGGTCGCCAGGACGTCGGGGACGCCGAAGGCGGCCTCGAAGCTCAACTCGATGGAGGCTTCGAAGACCTGCTCCTTCGCCCCGAAGTAGTGGTGCACCAGCGCCGGGTCCACGCCCGCGGACTTGGCGATGGAGCGGATCGAGGTCTTGTCGTAGCCGCGGGCGGAGAACTCCTGCCGGGCCGCGGCGAGGATCAGCTCGCGGGTCTCGGCGGTGCCCGAGCGGCTCCCGGCGGGGCGGCCGCGGCCGCGCCTGCCGGTCCCGTCCCCGGGAGCCATCAGCGCACCCGCGCGGCCGCGGCGAGGTGCAGCCGGGTGAAGGCCAGCGCCTCGGCGAGGTCCGCCTCGCGCTCGGCGGCCGACATCGCGCGCCGGGTGTTCACCTCGATCACCACATGGCCGTCGAAGCCCCGCGAGGCCAGGCCCTCCAGCACCTCCGCGCAGGGCTGGTTGCCGCGTCCGGGCACCAGGTGCTCGTCCTTGCCGGAGCCGCTGCCGTCGGCCAGGTGGACGTGACCGAGCCGGTCGCCCATGCGGTCGAGCATCTCCAGCGTCCCGGTCCTGGCCGTGGAGGTGTGCGAGAGGTCGATGGTGAAGTGCCGGTAGTCGTCCTTGGTGGGGTCCCAGTCGGGGGCGTAGGCGAGCATCTCCCGGTCGCGGTAGCGCCACGGGTACATGTTCTCGACGGCGAACCGGACGTCGGTCTCGTTCGCCATCCGCCAGATGCCGGTGACGAACTCCCGCGCGTAACTGCGCTGCCAGCGGAACGGCGGGTGGACGACCACGGTCGAGGCGCCCAGCTTCTCCGCCGCCGCCTGGGCCCGCTGCAGCTTCACCCAGGGGTCGGTCGACCACACGCGCTGGGTGATCAGCAGGCAGGGGGCGTGCACCGCCAGGATCGGGATGCCGTGGTAGTCCGACAGGCGGCGCAGCGCCTCGATGTCCTGGCTGACCGGGTCGGTCCACACCATCACCTCGACGCCGTCGTAGCCCAGCCGGGCCGCGATCTCGAAGGCCGTCGCCGTGGACTCGGGGTAGACCGAGGCCGTGGACAGCGCGACCTTCGCGTCCGGTACGCGCACGGTGTGTCCGTTCGGGTCCACAGGGTCAGGGGCTGCCACGGGGAACAGCGTACGGCGGCCGGTCGGCCCGACGGCACATCGCACCCGGCCGACGTGACGCGATCGACACGCGGGGCGCCGCGGCGCACGCACGGCGGCGGTACGCCGTGCGCCGCGCTCAGCCCCGGTCGCTCGTCATCAGGTCGAGGCGCCGCAGGATGACGCCCTCGCGCAGCGCCCACGGGCAGACCTCCAGCTCGGTGACCCCGAACAGGTCCATCGCCGCGTCCGCGACCAGCGCCCCGGCCAGCAGTTGGCGGGCCCGGCCCTCCGACACGCCCGGGAGGTTCCGGCGGGCGCCCTCCGTCATGGCGGCCAGCCGCGGCACCCACTCCGCCAGCGCCTTGCGGCTCAGCGTGCGCTGCACGTACAGGCCCTCGGCGGAGCGGGCCGCGCCCGCGATCCGGGCCAGCTGCTTGAAGGTCTTGGAGGTGCCCACCACGTGGTCGGGCCCGCCGAGCCGGCTGAACTCCGCCACGGTGCGGGCGATCTCGGCGCGCACGTGCTTGCGCAGGCCGCGCACGTCCTCGGAGGTGGGCGGGTCGCCGGGGAGCCAGCCGCTGGTGAGCCGGCCGGCGCCGAGCGGCAGGGAGACCGCGGCGTCCGGGTCCTCGTCCATGCCGTAGGCGACCTCCAGGGAGCCGCCGCCGATGTCCAGCATGAGCAGCCGGCCGGCGGACCAGCCGAACCAGCGGCGGGCGGCGAGGAAGGTGAGCCGTGCCTCGTCCTCCCCGGACAGCACGGTCAGGGCGACCCCGGTCTCGGCGGCGACCCGGGCGAGCACCTGTTCGCCGTTGGCGGCCTCGCGCACCGCGCTGGTGGCGAAGGGCAGGACGTCCTCGACGCCCTTGTCCTCGGCGACGACCAGGGCCTCTGCGACCTGGGCGACCAGCCGCCGCACGCCGTCCTCGCGGATCGCACCGTCCTCGTCCAGCAGCTCCGCCAGCCGCAGCTCGGCCTTGTGGGAGTAGGCGGGGAGCGGACGCGCGCCGGGGTGCGCGTCCATGACCAGAAGGTGGACGGTATTCGAACCCACGTCGAGGACACCGAGTCTCATGCCCGGAACGCTACTGCGCCGCGCCTTGACCGGGGACATGCGGGGTATGGGCACCTGCGCGGGTGACCACTGGAGGAGCTTCACATGCTTACCCTGACATCGTGGCGAAGGTGAAAAAGGCGACGAAGCGGCAGCATCACCCGGACGTGTCGGACGAGGTCGGGCTCGATTTCCCCCGCGCGTGGGTCGAGTTCCCCGATCCGGCCGACGAGGAACAGGTCTTCCGGTGCGACCTGACGTGGCTCACCTCACGGTGGAACTGCGTCTTCGGCCGCGGCTGCGAGGGCATCCAGGCGGGCCGGGCCGACGACGGCTGCTGCACCCTCGGCGCGCACTTCTCGGACGACGACGACGAGAAGCGCGTCGCGCGGCACGTGGAGCGGCTCACCCCGGAGCTGTGGCAGTTCCACGGCGCCGGCGAGGAGGACGGCTGGGCCGAGGTCAACGAGGACGGCGACCGGCAGACCCGGCGGCACCAGGGCGCCTGCATCTTCCTCAACCGCCCCGGCTTCCCCGCGGGCGCCGGCTGCGCCCTGCACACGCTCGCGCTCAAGGAGGGCCGCGAGCCGCTGGAGACCAAGCCGGACGTGTGCTGGCAGCTGCCGATCCGGCGGACGTACGACTGGGTGGACCGGCCCGACGACACGCGCGTGCTGATGATCTCGATCGGCGAGTACGACCGGCGCGGCTGGGGCCCCGGCGGTCACGACCTGCACTGGTGGTGCACGGGCGCGCGGTCCGCGCACGGCGCGGGCGAACCGGTGTACGTCTCGTACCGGGCGGAGCTCACCGAGCTGATGGGGCCGCGGGGCTACGACCGGCTCGTCGAGCTGTGCGAGCAGCGGCTCGCCTCCCTGCTGCCGATGGCTCCGCACCCCGCGGACCCGGTGCCGGGCTCCCGCGGCGGGGATCACGGGCAGGACGAGGACGAGGACGCCCAGTCGTCGTGCTAGTCGTCGCCCTGGTCGTCCCCCTGGGCGGAGGACGGGGAGGCCGAGGGGGTCTGGCTCGGCGGGTCGCTCGGTGA
>NZ_JARAVK010000025.1:0-55927 GCF_033792765.1 Streptomyces sp. PA03-6a
GCCCGTCGCCCTGCCCGTCGCCCTGCCCGTCGCCCGGCCCGCTCCCCCGGCCGGTCCGGCGCGGCCGCAACCGGAACAGCGGCCGCCGCTGCGGCCCGTGCGCCCGCGGGTCCGTGACGGCGTACCGCTTCACGTACGCCCCGAGGAAGCCCTGCAGCGTCGCCGTCGCCGGGATCGCCACCAGCGCGCCCACCGCCCCCAGCAGCGCCGTGCCGGCGATCACCGACCCGAAGGCCACCGCGGGGTGGATGTCGACGGTGCGCGCGGTGATCCGCGGCTGCAGCACGTAGTTCTCGAACTGCTGGTAGACCACGACGAAGCCGAGCACCCACACCGCGTCCCACGGGTCCTGCGTGAACGCGATCAGCATCGGCAGCGCCCCCGCCAGGTACGTGCCGACCGTCGGCACGAACTGCGAGACCACGCCGACCCAGACCGCCAGCGCCGGCGCGTACGGCACCCCGATGATCACGAACAGCACGTAGTGGGAGACGGCCGAGATCAGCGCCATCAGCGCCCGCGAGTACAGGTAGCCGCCGGTCTTGGCCACCGCGATCTCCCAGGCCCGCAGCACCTCGGCCTGCCGGGCGGGCGGCAGCACCGAGCACACGGCACGGCGTATCCGGGGCCCGTCGGCGGCGAAGTAGAAGGTGAACAGGCTGATCGTCAGCACCTGGAAGACCCCGCCGAGGACCGTCGCCGACAGCCCCCACACGTTGCCCGCCTGCCGCTGCACGTAGGTGCGCAGCCAGTCGGAGTGCAGCACGTTCTCCTGCACCTTGCCGACGGACAGGTCGGTGCCGAAGGTGTGGTTGACCCACACGACCACGTCGTCGACGTACTCCGGCAGATTGCGCCCGATCGAGGTGATCTGGTCCACCAGCAGGGAACCGAGCAGCACCACGAAGATCCCGCCCGCGGCGAGCACGACCAGGAACACCAGCCCGGTCGCCCACCCCCTGCGCATGCCGCGCGCGGCCATCCAGTCCACCGCCGGCTCGATCGCCAGGGCGCCGAAGAAGGCCAGCAGGATGTTCACCAGCAACCCGATGACCTGGTGGAACGCCCAGTTCGCCAGTTGGAAGGCGGCCAGCAGCGCGATCGCCAGCAGCATCGCCTTCGGCAGCCACCGCGGCATCGCGGAACCCCCCGCGCCCTCCCCGGCACCCGTTCCGTGTCCCGGGTCCCCGGGCTCCCCCGGCGTCCGCGGACCCGCGGCCGCCCCGGCTATCGTCTCGTCGCTTCCCGCCACGACCCCAGTCCCACCCCGTGATCAGCGGCGCGAGGCCGGAACGTCGACGGCCGCGCAGACCGCCCGCCACACGTCCTTGGTCTCCCAGCCCTCGTCCAGTGCCTGGTGCACGGTCCGGCCGCCGAGCTCGGACATCACGTGGTCGCGCGCGAAGGAATCGGCGTACGTCTCGCCGAAGTGCGTGCGCATCCGTTCCCAGAACACCGTCAGCTTCATGCGGCCAGTATCCCGCGCCGCCGACCGAACGGGCGGGCGTCGCACAAGGGCGCGCACGTCCGCCGCCGGGCCGGCGGGGACGATCCGTGCGTTGGGTACACTGGGCTGCAGCGAAGGGGAGTAGTCCCGCAATACCGGCTGGTCGACACACTGGACGTCCTGGACGTCCCGGCCACCGGGCCGCCGCACCGGGTGCGGGGGTGGACGAGACCTTCGGCCAAGGCAAGACGTGGTCCGCACCGCCGTGCGGGCCGCACCGTCGTGCCGGGCCGTTGGCGCTTCCCGTCGCCCCCTGGGTGCCGTCGAGTCCGCGGTCCGGCCCCAGCAGAAAGCACCGGAATGACCTTCGACCCCCTGGCGCTCGTCACCGCCTTCGGGCTGATCTTCCTCGCCGAGCTCCCGGACAAGACGATGTTCGCCTCACTGGCGATGGGCACACGCATGCGCCCGTTGTACGTCTGGTTCGGCACCTCGACCGCCTTCATCGTGCACGTGGCCATCGCGGTGGGCGCCGGCAGCCTGATCAGCATGCTGCCGAACATGGCCGTGAAGCTCGTCTCCGCCGCCCTGTTCGCCTTCGGCGCCGTGATGCTGCTGCGCAGCGGGGGCGACGACGACCACGACGAGGCCGGCAGGACCGTGACCGGTTTCTGGCCGGTGTACTCCACCGCCTTCATGGCCGTCTTCATCGGCGAGTGGGGCGACCTCACGCAGATCACCACCGCCAACCTCGCCGCCACCAACGGCTGGCTGCCCACGGCCGTCGGCTCGGCCGCGGCCCTGATGTCGGTTTCCGCCCTGGCCCTGGTGGTGGGCCGGTTCATCGCCAAGAAGGTGCCGCTGAAGACCGTCCAGCGCATCGGCGGCGCCTGCATGGCGGGTCTGGCCGTCTGGACCCTGGTCGAGGCGTTCACGGGCTGACGGTCCCCGGCCTCCGGGGAGGGCGCACCGCCGCCTTCCTTCCTCGCTCGGTCCACTTTTTCCGAATGCCGCCATTAAGTGGTGTTATGACCGGAGATGTTTGCCGGGCGTACATTCGGTGTATGGGAGCGCCAGCGGTGGAGGACGACCTTCGCGCCGCGGCCCCCGGCCCCGTCAGGGACCCGGAGCCGCGATGAAGGGCAGTCTCACGCACCGCCTGCGGCGGCTGCCCGGACGGCGGGCGGCCGCGCCGGGCTCAGGGCCCGGCCCCTCCTGGGTGACGCAGGTGACCCAGGGCCACGGGCCGCTCGCGCTGGCCCTGTTCATGATCGGCGCGATCATGGTCACCGGCTTCATACTGCCGCCCACCGAGCACCTGGCCTCGCTGATGGTGGTGGTCCCCGCCACCACGGCTGTGCTGGCGGGGCCGGGGACGACGACCCTGAGCGCCGCCCTGTCCTGCGTCGCCGCCTTCGTGCTGGACGTCCACGACAACCTGCTGGGCACCTCCATCCCCGCCGTCCACCAGCTGGAGATCCTCCTCGTCTCGGCCTTCGTCATCGCCTCCCGCAGCATCCGGGACCGCAGCGTCCGGGAGCTGATGGAGGTGCGGATCGTGTCCGACACCATCCAGCGCGTCCTGCTGCGCCCGCTGCCCCCGCGCATCGGGCCGTTGCTCGTGCGGGCGACGTACCACGCCTCCCATCCATACGCGCAGATCGGCGGGGACCTGTACGCGGTGGCCCGGAGCGCGGCGGGGGTCCGTTTCCTGATCGGGGACGTCAAGGGCAAGGGGCTGCCGGCGGTCGAGGACGCGGAGGCCCTGCTCGGGGCGTTCCGGGGGGCCGCGCGCAGGTTCGGCTCGCTCCCGGAGCTGGTGGCGGACCTGGAGCACGCGGTGCGCGGCCACTTCGAGGAGACCGGCCGCACCGACAGCGACGCCGTGGAACGGTTCATCACCGCGCTGGTCCTGGAGGTCCCCGACGGCTGCGCCGAGATCCACATGGTCACCTGCGGGCACCCCCCGCCCTACATGGCGCAGCGGTCCGACACCCTGCTGCTGTCCCCGGCCGTGCCCTCTCCCCCGCTCGGCCTGGGGAGCCTGAACGCCGAGGACTACGTCGTCGACACCTTTCCCTTCGGCCGTGAGGCGACGCTGCTGCTCTACACCGACGGCGCCATCGAGGCCCGCAACGACGACGGCCAGTTCTACGACCTGGGCGCCCACGTGGCCGACTGGCCGGGCTCCCGTCCGGAGGAACTGCTCCAGCACGTGCTCGACGGGCTCTCCCTGCATGTGGGCGGCGGGGCCATCAAGCTCGACGACGACATCGCCATGATCGCGGTGCAGTACCGCGACGGGTTCCCCTCGCCCTCCCCCGCACCGTCCGATGAGCGGCTCCTCACCTCCTGACACGGTCGCGGCGGCGGACCCTCCGCCGTGGGGAAACGCCAGGGTGCGGGGGCTGGTGGGGTGGGAGAGGGTGAGGTGGGAGGTGCGTGCGGATGGCGGGTAGCGGTGACGTGCTCCTGCTCGTCGACGAGGACGGGCGGGTGGCCGAGTGGCGGCCCAAGGCCGAGGAGGTGTTCGGCCTGCCCGCCGACCGGGCCGTGGGACGGCCCGTCGCCGACCTCGTCCGCGCGCCCGGATCCGCCCTCGGCCACAGCGAGCTGCTGGTCAGGCCGCTTCTGTGCGGTGCCTGCGTGATGTGGGAGGTGCGCGCGGGCGGCGACGCCCTCGGCGTGCGGGACATGGCGCTGCTGAAGGTGATGTTCTCGCAGGCCCCGGTGGGTCTGCACGTCCTCGACGACCAGTTGCGCCTGGTGCGGATGAACAGCGCGACGCGGGCGCTGCACGACGCCCAGCTGAGCCCGGGGCGGCACTTCGGCGAGGTGTTCCAGCTGGACGACCCGGTGACGGAGGAGGAGGTCGCCCGGCGGGTGCTGGAGACCGGGGAGCCGGTGGTGAACCGCCTGGTGCGCGGCGCACTGGGCCAGGGCCGGCCGCACCGGCGCATGTACCTCACGTCCGTCTTCCGTCTGGAGGGCCCGCACGGCGAGGTGCTGGGGCTGGTGGCCGCGGCCTCCGACGTCACCGAGCGGCAGACGAGCCGCCGGCGGATGGCCGTCCTGGACGCGGTGCGCGAGCGGGTGGGGCAGCGGCTGGACGTGGTCGCGGTCTGCGAGGAGCTCGCGGAGGCGGTGGTCCCGGCGTTCGCCGGGATCGTGGTGGTGGAGGTGGTGGAGGACGTCGTGCGCGGCGAGGTGCCGCCGCTGGTCCCCGTCGACCGCGACGTGCCGCTGCGCAGGGCCGCCTACCGCGGGAAGATCTCGGCGTACCCCGTGGGGGACGTCCGGCACCTGCCCTACGGCACCCCGTTCGCCCGCGTGCTGGCCGATCTGCAGCCGCGGCTCATCCCGGTGGACGAGAACAGCATGTGGCTGGCGGCGGACCCGGCGCGGGCCGACGCGATCCGCCGGCAGAACGTGCACTCCCTGATCGTGGCGCCGCTGGCGGTGCGCGGTGAGGCGCTGGGTCTGGTCAGCTTCTACCGGCACGACGGCGAGGACCTCTTCGACGAGGAGGACGTCAGGCTGGCGCTGGACGTGTGCACCCACGCGGCGCTGTGCATCGAGAACGCCCGGCGCTTCACCCGCGAGCGCACCATCGCCGCGACCGTGCAGCGCCGGCTGCTGCCGCAGCGGCCGGCGCCGCGGATCGCGCTGGAGACGTCCCACCTCCACCTGCCGGGCATGGAGGGCGGAGGGGCGTGGTTCGACGTGATCCCGCTGCCCGGGGCACGGACGGCCCTGGTCGCCGGTGACGTCAAGGGCCGGGGCGTCGAGGCCGCCACCACCATGGGGCAGTTGCGTACGGTGATCCACTCCCTGGCCGCGCTCGACCTGCAGCCCGAGGAACTGCTGGCCCGGCTGAGCGACACGGCGACCCGGCTGGCCGAGGAGCGGGCGGCGCTGCCCGCCGGGGACCCCCTGCACCGCGAGCCGCTGACCGCGGAGTGCGTCATCGCCGTCTACGACCCGCTCGACCTCACCTGCACGATCGCCCTCGCGGGCCACCCGCAGCCGATCGCCGTCTTCCCCGACGGCGCGATCGAGTCGCTGTCCGTCTCTGCCGGTCCGCTGCTGGCGGAGACGAGCAACACCCCCTTCTCCGCCACCACGGTCGCGCTCCCCGAGCACACCACCCTGCTGTTCGGCATCTCCCCGCTGACGGACCTGCTCCACCCCCGCTCCGGAACGCTGCACGGCCTGCTGGAGCGGTACGGACGGGGCCCGCTGCAGGAGCTGAGCGACGCCTTCGCGTACGCCATCAGGAACGGCAGCCAGCCCGGGGACCTGCTCATGCTGCTCGCCCGCACCCGGGGGTTCCCCGGCGACAGGGTGCTGACCTGCCCGCTGCCCAGTGACGCGGAGGCGGCGCCCATCGCGCGGTCGCTGGCGCGGCGCCGGCTGGCGCAGTGGGGGGTCGACGAGGAGACAGCCTTCACCACGGAGCTGATCGTCAGCGAACTGGTCGGCAACGCGGTGCGGTACGGGGCCCCGCCCCTGCAACTGCGGCTCGTGCTGGACGCCACGCTGACCTGCGAGGTCAGCGACGCGGGAGCCAGCGCGCCGCACTTGAAGCACGCCCGCACCCTGGACGAGAGCGGGCGCGGCCTGTTCATCATCTCCCGCTGCGCCGACCAGTGGGGCACCCGCTACCACGGCGAGGGCAAGACCATCTGGGCCGAGCAGTCCCTGCAGACCCCGGTCCCGCCCCTGCGGGCCGCCGCCGACGACGCGTGGCCCTGATCACGTGTGCGGAGGCGCGGACGCCGGCCGTTTCGCGAGGGAGCGCAGCGCGAGCGCCGCCGCCACCTCGGCCAGGCCGAGCAGGACGAGCCACAGCCCGACCAGCCGGGCCAGCGCGACCGCCGACTGCACGGGGAAGGCGAGCACGACGATCCCCGCGACGACGCCGAGCGCGGCCACGGCGAAGGCCATGCCCCTGTGCGGCATGTCCCGTCCCGCCACGGCGATGAAGCCCACGAGCAGGCCGGACACCAGCCAGTAGGCACCGAGGACGAGGGAGAGCACGGCGGCGGTCTGCAGCGGGTGCCGCAGGCACAGCACCCCCGCGAGCACGGCGACCACCGCGACGATCACCGCCGTCACCCTGCTGCCGCCGTCCCGGCGGGAGAACGCCGTGACGAAGTGGAAGACCCCCGTGACCAGCAGGTACAGGCCGATGACGACCGCCAGCACGTGCAGCGTCTCGTCCGGCCAGACGAGCACGATCACCCCCGCCACGAGCGTCGCGAGGCCGAAGCCGAGGGACCACCCCCAGGAGCCCCCCAGCTTGCCGAGCACCTCGTCGGGGTCGGCCGTCCCTTGCGGCGTGGCGTGTCCGTACGGTGCGTTCATGGTGTCTCCCGGCGGTGCCCGCGGCGGCGGACACCGCCGCGGGACGAAGGGCTGGGACGGCTCAGTGCAGGACCTTCTCCTTGAAGCGCTGGAACTCCTCCTCGGTCAGGTCGCCCCTCGCCTTGAGCTCCGAGAGCTTGGCGAGCGCGTCGACCCCGCCCGTCGCCGTGCCGGCGCCGCCCGCGGTCTCGCGGATGTAGTCGTCGAACGCCTTCTGGCGGGTGCGCGCCTGCTCCGCCTCGCGGTTGCCCATGCCCGAGCCGCGGAAGAGGAGGTAGGCGAGGATCCCGACGAAGGGGAGGACGAGCACGAAGAGCAGCCATGCCGCCTTGGCCCATCCGTTCATGGTGTCGTCGCGGAAGACGTCCATCACGACGCGGACGATGAGGAAGATCCAGATCACCCACAGGAAGATCCACATCATCGTCCAGAACGCGCCCAGGACCGGGTAGTCGTAGGCCAGGTACATGTGACCGGTCATTTCCGTCTCCTCCTGGCGCCCGCCCCGTGTGGTTCAGGGAAGGGCGCGGGCCCGTGGCGGATGCCCGCCCGTGAAGCCGCGCGGTGGGCCGGGGTCAACCGTCCGACGCCGCCGCCTCCTTGGCCGGCTCCCGCGGTTCGCCCTCCTTGAGGCCGAGGGACAGCTGCCCGTCCTTGACGTCGGCGACGACCGTGTCCCCGGGGTTGAGGGTGCCGTCGAGCAGCATGTTGGAGAGCCTGTTGTCGAGTTCGGTCTGGATGGTGCGGCGCAACGGCCGCGCCCCGAACTCCGGTTGGTAGCCCCGGTCGGCCAGCCACTCCTTGGCGGCCTGGGTGACCTCGAGGCCGACCTGCTGGGCGTGGAGCCTGCGGCGGCTGCGCTCCAGCAGGAGGTCGACGATCTGCACGAGGTCCGACCGGGTCAGCGCGTGGAAGACGATGATCTCGTCGATGCGGTTGAGGAACTCGGGCCGGAAGTGCGCCTGGAGCTCGGCCATCAGGTCGTCCCTGATGTCGTCGACGGCCCCTTCGTGGTCGAGGATGTGCTTGGAGGCGATGTTGCTGGTCATGATGACCACGGTGTTCCGGAAGTCCACCGTGCGGCCCTGGGCGTCGGTGAGGCGCCCGTCGTCCAGCACCTGCAGCAGCAGGTTGAAGACGTCCGGGTGGGCCTTCTCGACCTCGTCGAACAGCACGACGCTGTACGGCTTGCGGCGCACCGCCTCGGTGAGCTGCCCGGCCTCCTCGTACCCGACGTAGCCGGGCGGGGAGCCGACGAGCCGGGAGACGGTGTGCTTCTCCTGGAACTCGCTCATGTCGAAGCGGATCATGCGTTCGGGGTCGCCGAAGAGCAGCTCGGCGAGCGCCTTGGCGAGTTCCGTCTTGCCGACGCCGGTCGGTCCCAGGAAGAGGAAGCTGCCGGTGGGCCGGTCGGGGTCGCCCATGCCGGCGCGGCCGCGGCGCACGGCCTGGGCGACGGCGTCGACCGCCTCGTCCTGGCCGATCACCCGCCGGTGGAGGTCCTCCTCCAGCTTCATCAGCCGGTCGCGTTCGGTCTCGTTCAGCTGGGAGACGGGGATGCCGGTGCGCGCGGACAGCACTTCGGCGATGTCCTCGGCCGTGACGCCGGGGGGCTGTTCCCGTGCCGCGGTGACCGCGGCGCGTTCGTTCTCCAGCTCCCGGATCCGCTCCTTGAGACCGCCGGCGCGTTCGAAGTCCTCGGTGCTGACGGCCTCGTCCTTCTCGCGGCGGAGTTTCGTGAGGCGCTCCTCCAGCTCGTCGGACGGGCCCGGGCCGCCCAGGGAGCGCAGCCCCACGCGGGCGCCGGCCTGGTCCATGAGGTCGATCGCCTTGTCGGGCAGGAAGCGGTCGCTGACGTACCGGTCGGACAGGGCGGCCGCGGCGTCCAGTGCCTCGTCGGTGTAACGCACCTGGTGGTGCGCCTCGTAGGAGTCGCGCAGCCCGCGCAGGATCTCGACCGTCTCGTCGACGGAGGGCTCGGGGACCATCACGGGCTGGAAGCGGCGCTCCAGGGCGGCGTCCTTCTCGATGTACCTGCGGTACTCGTCGATGGTGGTGGCGCCGACCACGCTCAGGTCGCCGCGGGCCAGGGCGGGTTTGAGGATGTTCCCCGCGTCCATGGCGCCCTCGCCGCCCGCCCCGGCGCCGACGACGGTGTGGAGTTCGTCGATGAACAGGATGACGCTGCTCTTCGCCGCGGTGACCTCGTCGATCACCTTCTTCAGGCGCTCCTCGAACTCGCCCCGGTACTTGGAGCCGGCCACGAGTCCGGCCAGGTCGAGGCCGACCACCCTGCGGTCCCGGAGCGTCCTGGGCACCTCGCCGGCCACGACGCGCTGCGCGAGGCCCTCGACGATGGCGGTCTTGCCGACGCCGGGGTCGCCGATGAGCACGGGGTTGTTCTTCGTCCGCCGGGACAGCACCTCGACGGTCTGCTCGATCTCCTCGCCCCGGCCGATCACCGGGTCCAGCCGTCCGGCGCGCGCCTCCTCGGTGAGGTCCCGGCCGTACTCGTCCAGGGTCGGGGTGTCGGTCGGCGCGGACCGGGGGCCGCCGCCCTTGCCTGCGAGGGCCGTGGGATCGGCGCCCTCGGAGCGCATCTCGAGGCCGGAACGGGGGTCGTCCGCGAGCGCGGCGAGGATGTGCTCCGGGCCGATGTAGGAGGCGCCGGAGGCCTGGGAGCGCGCGTGGGCGGCGAGCAGGGCGCGTTTCGCGGCCGGGGTCAGCGCGGGCTCCCCGCTGCCGGTGCCCGAGGGCAGGATCGCGCCCACGTCCTCGGCCAGCCGGTCGGGGTCCACACCCGCCTGCTCCAGCAGCTGCCTGCCCGCCGGTACGCGGGTGGCCGCCCACAGCAGGTGCTCGGTGTCCAGGTCGGCGCCGTCGGCGGCCGCCCGGCTCGCGGCGGCCGCCAGCAGTTCGTTCGAGGAGTCGCTGAGCAGGCGCCCGATGGGGACGCGCTGGACCGCGGGCGGCGATGCCGCGGGACTCATCCCGAAGAAGCGGTTGAAGAGGTCGGAGAACGGGTCGCCGGACCCGAAGGGGGAAGTCGTCACCTTGCCCACCCGTCCGGCGGGCCCACAACGGCTGAGTGGCGCCCGCCGTAGTCGATTTGCCCGTACTCCACCAGTGTTGGCCCGATCGGACGCGCGTGCCACCGGGGGTCCCGGCCGGTCACCGGACGCGGCGCGGCGCCGCCGCTCAGCCGGTCCGGGCGGCGGTCGCGGCGTCGCGGTGCGCCGGGGGCACCGGCAGCACGTCCGGCATCTCCCGGGCGGGGTTGCCGGCCCAGTGGGCCCCCGGCGGCATCTCCTCGCCCTTCATCAGGAAGGCGTCGGGCGCGAGGACCGCCTCGTCGCCCATCGTCACCCCGTAGTGCACGAGGGCGCCGACGCCGAGCGTGCAGCCGGCCCCGAGGGCGCTGTGGTCGGACTTGAAGGTGCCGTCCTCCTGGGAGTGGCACTGGATGCGGCTGCCCTCGTTGAGGACGCACTCGTCCCCGACGGCGACCAGGGAACGCTCCGGGAAGTAGCAGCCGTCGTCGAAGACCCGCCGGCCCACCCGGACGCCGAGCCAGCGCCAGATGACGCTCTTGAAGGGGGTGCCGTTGAAGAACATGATCGCCTCGCTCACGCTCGTGACCTTCCAGTACCGCTCGTGCCGCCAGAAGGGACGTTCGTAGATCGAGCAGTACAGCGGCCGCAGCCCCCGGAAGCCGGTGGCGATGCGTTCGGACAGCACCATGTCGGCGACCGTGAAGGCGAGCGTGAGGATGTTGGCGAGCGCGATCACCGACACCCCGAGCGCGTCGTAGAGGTCCGCGGCCACCGACACCACGAGCGCCACCCAGAAGAAGAACACCCACCGCGCGAGCAGGTGCAGCGCCATGGTGGAGACGTTGTGCTTGTTCTTGGCCGCCAGGCGCCGCCGGAAGGTCTCGCCGTCCTTGAGGTGGTCGAACTTGCTGTCGCGCAGGACGGACCGCGGGATCTCGAAACTGGGCGAGCCCAGCAGGCCGACGCCCTCCCGCACCTTCCCGTCCACCGGGACCATGACCTTGGTCGCCAGGAGGCAGTTGTCCCCCGTCCTGCCCTGCGACGGGTAGGCGACGTAGTTGCCGACGAAGTTGTGCGGCCCGATGGTGACGCGGGAGACGCAGAAGGACGAGCTGGAGAAGTCGGCGTTGATGATCGACAGTCCGTCGGCCACCATCGTCCCCCGGCCGACGGCGCTGAGGAACGGGTTGTCCTGCTTCATGATCGTGCCGAAGTTCGACCCGGTCTGCTCCACGTGGGAGAGCCGGTAGCCCAGGCCGCCGAGGTAGTGGACGATGGCCGAGCTGTCGCCGAACAGCGTCTTGAAGAAACGCCGGTTGGTCAGGAAGCCGATGGTCCGGTGCATCCCGTACCGGAAGCCGAACAGGGGGTAGACCGTGTCCGGCCGGACGGCGCGGTTCAGCACGCGCGGGACCGTCACCGTGAACAGCAGGCCGAGCACCACCGCGCCGAAGAACAGGGCGACGGAGGTGACCAGGGCGTCGGAGTAGAACGACCAGGTCGTCAGCGCCCTGGGGTCCGGCTCCAGGAGCGAGGCGAACTGCGGCACGGCGGCGAACAGCAGCACCGAGCCGGCGACGGCCAGCGGTACGTAGACCAGGACCGCTCCCAGCAGTTGCGACAGGGAGTAGCCCGCCCTGCGCGCGGTGCCGCAGCGGGCGGGGCCGACGGCCCGGTAGTCGACCTCGGCGGGCTGGGCGGGGGACCCGTGCCAGTGCTCGCCGTCGGGGACGCGCTGGCCGGCGTGGAGCGAGGAGGCGTGCCCGAGCTGGGTGCCGTCGCCCATGACCGTGTCGATGTCGATCACCGTCACCTCGCCGACCAGCACGTCCCTGCCGAGCGTGACGGGGCCGGTCCGGATCACCCCGGACTCGGCGCGGTAACAGGAGAAGAACACGTCCTTGCGGATCACCGTGTCCTCACCGATGGTGAGCAGGTCGGTGCAGACCGGCACGCGCCGCGACAGGACGGTGACCCGGCGCCCGATCTTCGCGCCGAGTGCCCGCAGGTAGAGCGTGTACAGCGGCGACCCGTGGAAGAACACCAGCGGATCCGACCGGATGAGGGTCTTGACGCACCAGAAGCGCAGGTAGGACAGGCTCCAGATGCGGATCTGCCGGGGCCGCCACCGGCCGACGAGCACCCACTTGGCGACGATCGGGAGCACGCACACCGCGACGAAGGTCATGCTGCCGAAGGTGATCGCCCGCAGGTAGGTGTCGACCAGGCCCGAGGCCCCGGCGATCCAGTCCACGCCCTTGGTGAGGACGAGCGCGGCCCCGAAGGAGTACGCCACGAAGAAGGCGAGCTGCAGCGTCGCGCACAGCACGTAGTGGGGGGTGCCGGAGGGCGGCCCCACCGCCGGCCGTGGCACCGCGGCGCGCGACGGGTCGGCGCCGGTGTACCCGTTCACGCCGGGCGCGCCAAGCGCGCCGTCCGCGGAGGGGGCGCGTACGGAGCCGGAGGGGGCGGGCGCCGTGGCGGAGGCGGCCGGTGCGGCCTCCTCGAGGGCCGCCGCCAGGCTGCGGACGGTGGGGTTGCGGTAGATCTCCTTCATCGACACCGACGGCGCGTCCGGCCGTTTCCTCAGCCGTGCGCAGAAGTGGGCCATCACCAGGGAGTCGGCGCCCAGGTCCTCGAAGAAGTGGCTGTCGACGCGGACCTGCTCGACGTGGACGACGCCGGCCAGGGTCTCCGCGAGGATCCTTTCCGTGCCGGTCCGCGGACCGGCACGATCGCCCCCGGCGGCTGAAGCGTCATCCTGATCGCGCCGACTGGCTTCGGCTGATTTGTCCACCATGTGATCCCCTGAGGGTCTACGACCATCCGCGTCCCAGCGGCCCGCTGCCACGAGGGGTCGTGGGCGCCTGTCCGGCCGTACGGGAAGAAGTCGTCTCCTTGCAGTCTCGAACGTCCGGCGCCGGGGCGCCAACCGCCGGGCCCGCGGCCGCCGGAGCGGTCACCGTGCGTAGGGCGGCCGCGCGCCGCGGAACCGCCGCCCGGGCCCCCGTCCTGACCCGTGGGCCCGTGCGACAGGCCACCGTCGCGGGCTCGTGCCACGATGTGCGGGTGAGCGCGTTCTCGTCACTGCGGGCAACGGGGCAGACTCCGCGCCGCCCCGGCGTGACCACTCCGCGCCTGCGGTTCCTGCGCACCGAGACGGCGGGCGCCGGTTTCCTGCTGGCCGCCACGGTCGCCGCCCTGGCCTGGGCCAACCTGGCGCCGGGCAACTACGAGTCGGTGTGGCACACCCATCTGTCGCTCACGCTGGGCTCACGGGGGGTGTCGCTCGACCTGCGGGAGTGGATCAACAGCGGGCTGATGACGCTGTTCTTCTTCATCGTGGGCCTGGAGGCCCGCCGGGAGTTCGACCTCGGCGAGTTCCGCGAACGGACCCGGATCACCCTGCCGACCATGGCCGGACTCGCCGGGATGCTCGTACCGCTCGCCCTCTACCTCGCCTTCACCCACGGCACCCCGCAAGCGCGCGGCTGGGGCACCGTGATCTCCACCGACACCGCGTTCGCCCTCGGGATGTACGCCCTGCTGGGCCGCAGACTCCCCGCGGCCACCCGGGCGTTCATCCTGACCGCGTCCGTCGTCGACGACTTCATCGCGCTCGCCGTCATCGCGTTCGCGTACACCAGCGGCATCTCGTGGCCCGAACTGTTCGTCGCCATCGGCCTCTTCGCCGTCGGGATCGGGGCGGCCAACTCCATCGTGCGGACCTGCGGCGAGTTCCGCGGCGCCGCCTACGCGCTGACCGGCGTGGCGGTGTGGTTCGCCCTGCTCGGCTCCGGGGTGGACCCGGTCGTGACGGGGCTGGCGCTCGGTCTCATGGCCTGCGACCACCCGGCGCGCGGCGCCGACCTGCGCCGGGCCAGCACGCTCTACCTGCGTTTCAGGGAGCAGCCCACACCCGCACTGGAGCGCAGCGCCCGGCGGGGTCTGGCGCTGTCGGTCTCGCTCAACTCCCGCCTGCAGGAGCTGTTCCGGCCCTGGACCAGCTACCTCATCGTCCCCGCCTTCGCCCTGGCCAACGCCGGCATCACCATCGACGCACGGCAGTTGGCGGCCGCGTTCACCTCCCCCGTCACCCTCGGCATCGTCGTCGCGTACGTGGTGGGCAAACCGCTCGGGATCGTGGGCGCCTCCGCGCTGACCACCCGGCTCAGCCGCGGCCGGCTGCGCCCGGCGGTCGGCTGGGGAGCGGTGACGGCCGGCGGCACCATCTCCGGCATCGGCTTCACCATCGCCCTCCTCATCGCGGACCGCGCGTTCCAGGGCGGACGGCTCGCCGAGGCGAAGATCGGCATCCTCACCGCGGTGGTCCTCTCCTTCCTGCTCACCTGGTGCGTCACGCTCGTCCTGAACCGGCTGCCCCGGGCGGTGCGCCGGCGGGCGCTGCTCGGCAGGTCGCAGCAACTGGAGGACCTGGCCGTCCCCGTGGACCCGGAGCGCGACCACGTCCGCGGCCCGCACGACGCCCTGGTCACCGTCGTCGAGTACGGCGACTTCGAGTGCCCCTACTGCGGCGAGGCGGAGCCCGTCATCCGCGACCTGCTCGCCGACTTCGGCGACGTCCGTTACGTGTGGCGCCACCTGCCGCTCGCCGACGTGCACCCCCACGCCGTCCAGGCCGCCCGCGCCACGGAGGCCGCCGCCGAGCAGGACCGCTTCTGGGAGATGCACGACCAGATCTTCGCCCACCCCCAGGCGCTCGACTCGCGGGGACTCGAACGGCTGGCCACGGCGATCGGGCTCGACATCGAGCGCTTCCGGCGCGACGTGGAGACCCGCTCCGTCGCGGTCCGGGTCGCCGAGGACGCCGAGTCCGCGGACCTGAGCAATGTGTCGGGGACCCCGACGTTCTTCATCAACGGCCGCCGCCACTACCGCGCGTACGACATCGAGAGCCTCTCGGCCGGGGTCCGCGGCGCGCTGGAGCGCGCGAAGACGGCCCTCCACCACTGACGCCCCGCAGGCACTGTCGTACCGCGCCCGTAGGCTCCCGGTACCGCAGCACGGACCGGGAGGGACGCCCCGTGGACGAGACGGTGGTCGCCGACCTCGAGGTCCTCGCCACCGGACTGGCGGACCCCGACGCGGACCTCGACGCCCTCCACGTGCTGGAGGCGCGGGTGCTCGCCGCCCGTGACGCGGCCCTCGTCCCGGCGCTGGAGGCCCACCTCGCGGCCGCGGTGGAGGCGCGGGGCTGGTACGCACGCGCCGTACTCGCCGGGATCCTCGTGCACACGGCGGGCCGCGCCTCGCTGCCCGCGCTGCTGCGCGCCCACGCCCGGGACCTCGGGGACGACCAGGACTCCCTCACGGCCCAGCTGACCCACCTCGCCGAGGAGGACCCCGCCTCCGCCCGCGCACTGCTGCTCCCCTGGACCCTCGATCCGGACCCGCAACTGCGGCGGACGGCGTTCTGGCTGCTCGGCTACGTGCGGCACGCGTCCGACGTCGAACGGCTCGCGCGGGCCGCCGGGGACCCGGACGAGGGCGTCCGCCGCGCGGTGGCGGGGGCGCTGACCGGGCATTGCGGGACCGATCCGCGGGCCGCCGACGTCCTGACCGGGCTGCTCTCCGACACATCGCCGGGCGTGCGGATCTCGGCGCTGAGCAGCCTCGGTTCCGCACGGTGCCCGCAGACCCTGCCGGCGATCCGCGGGCTCGCGGACGACCCCGACGTCAGGGTCCGTTCCTGGGTGCCCGTCGCACTCGCCCGTTTCCCCGCCCGGGACGACGCCGGTTGATCGGCCGGGCCGGAGGGCCGGGGCGGTGCACGGGGGACACGAACCTGCCGGGCACCGCCGGACCGCGCGCGCCGTGGCCCGCGGCGCACCCGGTGTTACGTTGGTCAGTGCTCCAGGGTTGTGGAAACCGCCCGCGGCACCCCGTCGGGCAGTCGTCCGGAACCGCACCCGCCCCCGCCCGGCGCTCCCCGTCACCTGGGCGGACGCGGCCCGGTGCCCTGCCGGACGGCGCGCGGCGTGGTAGGAATCGGGCAGGGGTCCGGTGGTGAGTGGAGCACACGTGATCCGGGTATTGGTGGTCGACGACGAGGCCCTGATCCGTACGGGCTTCCAGCGCATCCTCGACGCGGCGGACGACATCGAGGTCGTGGGTGCCGTGCCCGGCGGGCAGGCGATCCGTACGGCGCAGGACGCCCAGCCCGACGTCGTCCTGCTGGACATCAGGATGCCCGACGTGGACGGCCTCACCGTCCTGGCCGGGCTCCGGCGGCTGCCGCAGCCTCCGGTGGTGGCGATGCTGACGACCTTCGACATGGACGAGTACGTGACCACGGCGCTCCGCTCGGGCGCGGCCGGTTTCCTGCTGAAGGACACCGACCCTGAGGAACTGCCCTTCCTGGTGCGGACCCTGGCCGACGGCGGTGCCGTGCTGTCGTCCAAGGTCACCCGGACGGTCGTGGACGGCTACCTGGGCGCCGGCCCGCAGGAGTCGGCGGCCCGTGGCGTGGCCCGGCTGACCGAGCGCGAGCGCGCCGTCCTGCTCCTGGTCGCCGAGGGCCTGTCGAACGCGGACATCGCCGGGCGGATGCACCTGGGGACGGGCACGGTGAAGGATCATGTGAGCGCCATCCTGACCAAGCTGCAGGTGGGCAGCCGGGTGCAGGCCGCGCTGCTCGCGGAGCGCGCGGGGCTGCTCAAGCGACCGCAGGACGGTGAGGGCGGATGAGGTTCCGGCGTCCGGCGCCCGTGGTGGTGGACCTCGTCGTCGTCGCGGTCGCGCTGTTCGACATCTGGGTCAACGTCGACCCCGAGGAGCCGGTGCGCCTCGGGTGCGCCCTGGGCGGCGCCGTCGCCCTGATGCTGCGCCGGCGTCTGCCGCTGGTCACCTTCGTGCTGGCGCTGCCCGCCGTGCTGGTCTCGGACGCGGCCTTCGCCACGCTGGCCGCGCTCTACACCCTCGCCTCGCTCTCCCAGCGCCGGTGGCTGCTGGCCGGCTGCGCGCTGGCCTTCACGATCGCCGACATGGCGCCGTGGCCCGCGCCGAAGTTCGACCTGTCCGAGCCCTCGACCCTGATCACCCTGAGCTACACCGCGGCGACGGCCGCCGCACCGGTCTTCCTGGGCCAGCTCGTGCAGGCCCGGCGGGACCTGTCGCTGCGGCTCACCGAGATCTCGGAGGCCCGTGACCACGAGCGGCTGCTTACCGCGCAGACCGTACTGGCCAAGGAGCGCGCCCAGCTCGCCCGGGAGATGCACGACGTGGTCTCCCACCAGGTCAGCCTGATCGCCGTACGGGCCGGGGCGCTCCAGGTCGGCACGCAGGACGCCGAGGTCAAGGAGGCCGCGGCGACGATCCGGCGGCTGAGCGTGCAGACGCTGGACGAGCTGCGGCACATGGTGAGCGTGCTGCGCGCCGCCGGCGGCCGGCCGACGGAGCTGACCCCGCAGCCCTCCCTCGCGGACCTGGAACGGCTGGTGAGCGGCAGCGGCATCGAGGCCGAGCTGCAGCCGGACCTGCCGGACGGGCTGCCGCCGACGGTGCAGCGCGCGGTGTACCGCACCGTCCAGGAGGCGCTGACCAATGTGCGCAAGCACGCGCCCGGGGCCTCCGCACGGGTCCGGATCCACCGCCAGGGCGGCACCGTCCGGGTCACGGTCACCAACACCGCCCCCACCCGGCCCGCGCTCCCCCTGCCCAGCGCCCACTACGGCCTCGTGGGCCTGCGGCAACGCGCCGCGCTGCTCGGCGGCACCGTCACCTCGGGCCCGACGGCCGACGGCGGCTACGAGCTCAGGTTGGAACTGCCCGCCGCGGGCACCTGAAGCGGCGCCGCCCGGCCCCGCTCCGCGGCCGCCGCCTGCACCCGGCGTGCCAGGAGCTTGCCGAGCTCCCACAGGAGCAGCAGGACGACGGCGGACAGCAGGGCCCAGCCGAACTGCCGCAGGTTGATCCCGGTGGTGCCCAGGATGCGCCGGAAGCCGTCCATCTGGGTCACCAGGACGGCGAGGACGAACTCGCCCAGGGCCGCCCAGTTCATCTGCTTGCTGTCGAAGGTGGTGGTCGTGAGGACGGAGGCGGTTTCGCTGCGGCACTCGAACGCGGCCACGATCAGGCAGAGCGCGAAGGCGGTGAAGGCCATCGAGTTGCCGACGGCGGCGCTGTGGAAGTGGCTCTCCCCCACCTTGATCAGGGCCAGCAGGATGACGGTGACCGCCAGCCCGCTCAGCCCCACGGTGATCAGCACGGGCCTGGTGAGCACGGACTGCCCGCGGGGCCGGGGCGTGCGGCGCATCAGGCCGGGGCTCTCCCGGTCGAAGCCGAGGGCGAAGCCGAAGGGGGCGTTGACGACGAAGTGCACCCACAGGACCTGGGCGGGGGTGAAGGGTTCACCGGCGGCGATGTTGAGCAGGGTCGCGCCGAGGAAGGTCAGGACGAAGGTGACCAGCAGCAGGAGGACGAAGCGGATGTACTTGGTGAGGTTGTCGTAGAGCTTCCTGCCCTCCTCCACGGCGTGGATGATCGTGGCGAAGTTGTCGTCGGACAGGATCATGCGGCCGGCGTTCTTGGCGACGTCGGTGCCGCTGCCCATGGCGATGCCGATGTCCGAGGCCTTGATGGCGGGGGCGTCGTTGACGCCGTCGCCGGTCATCGCCACCACCTCGCCCTTCTTCTTGAGGGTGTCGGCGAGCAGGACCTTGTGCTCGGGGGCGACCCGTCCGACCACGCCGATGCCGTCGATGCGGGCGAGCCGTTCCTCCTCCGGCAGCGCGGCGAAGTCCGCGCCGAGCATCGCCTCGCCGGGGATGCCGAGCTGCCGCGCGATGGCGGCGCCGGTGGTGACGTCGTCGCCGGTGACCATGCGGACCCTGATGTGGGCGGCCTGGGCGTCCGCCACCGCGTCCCGGGACTCGTCGCGGGGCGGGTCGATCATGCCGACGAGGCTGGTCATCCGCAGGTCGGTGACGAGGGCGAGGAGGTCGCCGGCCGGGTCGAAGCCTGCGGGGTCCAGATCGCGGGTGGCGGCGGCCATGACGCGGCGTCCCTCGCCGCCCATCCGCTCGGTGGCCCCCTGGGCGCGCCGGCTGAGGTCGTCGTCCCAGGGGACGGTCGTACCGGCGGACAGCGCGGTCGCGGCCCGTGCCATCACGGCCGGCGCCGCGCCCTTGACGAAGCACCGTACGACCGGCCGGCCCGAGACGTCGGTGGCCGAGTGGAAGGTGGCCATCAGCTTGTAGCCGGGGTCGAACGGCAGGGTGGCCAGCCGGGGCAGCCGTTCGCGGGTGGCCTCGATGTCCAGCCCGGCCTTGTGGCCGAGGACGAGCAGCGCGCCCTCGGTGGGGTCGCCGACCACCGTGCCGTCCACCAGCTTGGCGTCGCTGGCCAGCACGTACGGCAGGATCGCGTCCTCGATGCCCGCGGAGGAGCCCGCGGCGTGGTGGATCCTGCCCTCCAGGCCGTAGCCGGTGCCGGAGACGGTGTAGCGGTCGGTGGGGCTGACCACCTCGACGGCGGTCATCTGGTTCATCGTCAGGGTGCCGGTCTTGTCGGAGTTGATGGCGGAGGTGAAGCCGAGGGTCTCGACCGAGGGCAGTTCCTTCACGATCGCGTTGCGCCGGGCGAGGTTGAGGCTGCCGACCGAGAGGATCACCTGGGTCACCGTGGGCAGCGCCTCGGGGATCGCGGCGATGGCCAGGGACACCGCGCTGACGAACAGCGCGTCCCACTCCTGGCCACGGGCACGGCCGAGGGCGAACATCACGACCATCGTCAGGCCCGCGGCCGCGGCGATCCACAGGGTGAGGTCGTCGAGCTCCTTGGTCAGCGGCGACTGCTCCTTGGCGGTGGCCGACAGCATCCCGGAGATCTTCCCGAGCTCCGTGCCCGAGCCCGTGCCGGTGACGATCAGCACGCCGCTCCCGTGGGTGACGGGGGTGTTCATGAAGGCCATGTTGGTCTGGTCGCCGGGCCCGAGGGGGGTGGCACCCGCGGGCAGGGCGCCGGTGTCCTTGACGGCGGGGACGCTCTCGCCGGTCAGCGCGGACTCGTCGATCTGCAGGGCGTTGGCCCGGACGATCCGCCCGTCGGCCGGCACCTGGTCGCCGGCGGCGATGAGCACGATGTCGCCCGCCACGACGCCCTCGGCCGGGATCTCCGACTCGGTGCCGTCGCGCCGCACCCGCGCGGTCGCCTTCATCATCGACTTCAGGGCGTTCATCGCGCTCTCGGCCTTGCCCTCCTGGCGCAGCCCGACGACCGCGTTGAGGAGTGTCAGCAGGACCAGGAGGATGCCGGTGCTCCACTGGGAGATCAGGAACGAGACCACGGCCGCGGCGACCAGGATGATCTGCATGTAGCTGCGGTACTGGTCGAGGAAGCGCCGCCACGCCGGCGGCGGTTTCTCCTCGGGCAGCGCGTTCGGGCCGTGCGCGGCCAGCAGTTCGGTCACCCGCGCCGTCGGCAGGCCGGCGTCCGGGTCGACCTCGAACGCCATGGCGACGTCCTGCGGGGACCGCGCGTACCAGCCCTCCGGTGACGCGGGCCGTTCCCCCTCCGGGTGGGGCTGCACCGTCATCGTCCTGCCTCCGATCCGGTCGCTGCGTCCGGCGGTCCGTCGGCCCCGGGGCTAGGGGCGCCGCGCGTCCTTCGTCCGCCGCCGGGCCGCGTACGGGTCGGCCGGCGCCCCTTGCGGGGCCTCGGCCTCCAACTCCCGCCGGGCGGCGAGCAGGTCGCGCCGGGCGTCCTCGCCGACCGTGGGGTACCGGGGGTCGATCTCCATCAGCGTGTGGGCGAGCACCGCCGCGGCGCAGATCCGCGCGAACCACTTCCGGTCCGCCGGGACGACGTACCAGGGGGCGTGCTTGGTGCTCGTCGCCGACAGCATCTCGGAGAAGGCCTTCTGGTACTCGTCCCAGTGGCGGCGCTCCCGCACGTCGGCGGCGGAGAACTTCCAGTTCTTCTCGGGGAGGTCGATCCGCTTCAGGAAGCGGGCGCGCTGCTCCTCCTTGGAGAGGTTGAGGAAGACCTTGACGACCTTGAAGCCGTTGTCGGTCAGGTAGCGCTCCCAGTTGTTGATCTCCCGGTAGCGGCGCTCCCAGATGCCCGCGCCCTTGGGCTGCTCCGGCAGCTTCTGCCGCTGGAGGACCTCGTGGTGCACCCGGACGACGAGGACCTCCTCGTAGTGGGAGCGGTTGAAGATCGCGATCTCGCCCCGCGTGGGCAGCCGCTGCGCGTAGCGCCACAGGTAGTCGTGGTCGAGCTCCTCCGCGGAGGGCACCTTGAAGCTGCTGACCCGCACGCCCTGCGGGTTCACCCCGCTCATGACGTGACGGATGGTGCCGTCCTTGCCCCCGGCGTCGAGTGCCTGGAGGCAGAGCAGCACCCCGTAGGTGTCCTGGGCGGCCAGCCGCGCCTGGTACTCGGCCAGCAGCGACACGCCCGTGCTGAGCAGTCCGACGCCGTCCCGCTTCTTCAGGCTGCCCTTGTACCGGGGGTCGAAGTCCCTGGCCAGGTCCACGGTGGATCCGGGCTTCACACGCAGCGGCTCGATGAACGCGGCTATGCGCCTGGCCTGAATGTCCGCCATCGCCGTCCGGCCTTTCTACGAGCGGGGATACCCGCCACGGTCCGCCGCCCCGGACGGTGCGTCAAACGGACCGGGTCCGTTCGCCTGAACGGGCGGCGCCGGCCACGGACCGGATCGGCGGCCGGTCCTGCCCGCACCTGCGCCACTCCCGCGGGCTGCAGCCGAACCGGTCGTGGAACCAGCGGGAGAACGCGCTGAGCGACGAGAAGCCCAGCAGCCGGGAGACCTCCGTGAGCGACCGGCACGGGCCGGCCACGAACTGCCGCGCCAGGTCCATGCGGGTGGCGTTGAGCAGCGAGGAGAACGTCTCACCCGAACGGGCCAGGTGCCGGTGGAGGGTGCGCCGGTCGACGCCGAGGCTGCGGGCGACCTGCTCGATCGAGCAGCGGCCGGAGGGCAGCAGCACCTCGATCAGTTCCCGCACCCGGTCCACGACGGTGGCGTCCCGGGGACCCGCGAGCACCTGCGGCTGCCCGCCCGCGTACCCGGGCGGGCGGTCGGCGGTGGCGTTGCGGGCGTCGAGGTCGTCGGCCCGCAAGAGGATGCCGTCGAACGCCCGGTCGAACTCCACGACCGGGCCGAACAGCCGCCGGCAGGTCACCGTGTCCGCCGGTGCGGGGTGGGCGAACCACACCGAGAGCGGCTGCCAGTGGGGGTGCAGCACCTCGCGCAGGGTCCGGTGGTAGGCGGCGACGGCCAGTTCCGTGGCCTGCCGGGCCTCCATCGGCACGCCGAGCCGTACGCCCACCTTGAGGGTGGCGAGTCCGTCCGCCTCGGACAGCCGGGCGTCCAGCACCTCGTTGTACACGCGCTGGTGCCGGATCAGGACGCCGAGCACACCGCGGACGTCGGGCTCCTGACGGACGACCAGGCCGATGGGGCCGAGGTCGCGGAAGCGGCGGAACTCCGCGAGGAGCAGCCCGAAGTGCTCGTGCCCGGAGGCCTCCGCCGAGAGCTCCAGCACCTGGGCCACGGCCGCGCCGGAGATCCACCGCTCCGGGAGGGCGAGCGTCGCGACGTCCAGGCCCACGCGCCTCATCAGCGTCCGCGGGTCGATGCCGAGGGAGCGGCTCAGCTCGGCGTATCCGCTGAGCGCGGCGGTACGGACCAGGGGCCGCAACGGCGCGCACCCCCTCTCCGTCCGGGAATGACGAGCCCGCCGTCACGCCGGGCCGGGCACGCGGCGGAGTCGGCAACCCAGCACGGCACCAGGTGCCCGGCCCGGCCTTCGTGGACCTCGCCGCCGGCGGGCGGGCCGGTCAGCCCGCAGGGGCCGGGAGG
Organism: Streptomyces sp. PA03-6a; assembly: GCF_033792765.1. Lineage (NCBI taxonomy): Bacteria > Bacillati > Actinomycetota > Actinomycetes > Kitasatosporales > Streptomycetaceae > Streptomyces > Streptomyces sp. PA03-6a. The sequence goes on from NZ_JARAVK010000025.1 coordinate 22,715, forward strand.
GCCTGCTCGGTCCAGATCGTCTTGCCGTCCTCCGCGTACCGCGTGCCCCACAGGTCGGCGAGCTGGGCGACGATGAACAGCCCGCGGCCGCCCTCGTCCACGGTGCGCGCGTGCAGCAGGTGCGGGGCGGCGGGGCTGGTGTCCCGGACCTCGCAGGTCAGCATCCGGTCGTTGATGAGGCGCAACCGCATCGGGGGGCTCCCGTAGCGGATGGCGTTGGTGACCAGTTCGCTGACGATCAGCTCGGCGTTGAACACGGTGTCCTCGTCCGCTCCCCACTCGGCGAGCCGGTCGCGGACCAGGGCCCGCGCGGTGGCGACCGCACTGCGGTCGTCCGCGAGCGGCCAGGCGGCGACGCGGTCCTGCGGGAAGGGGCGTGTGCGGGCCAGCAGGAGCATCGGCACACCCCGGTCGACGCCCCCGGGAAGCGTGTACATGATCTCGTCGCAGAGGTCCTGGAGCGGACGGTCCCACCCCGGCCGGCCGCCCTTGAGCGGTGTGGAACCGCCCGCCAGGTGCAGGGACAGCACCGGCGAGCTGGTGAAGGCCAGGACACTGCCCTCCGGGATGTCGAGCTCGGCGGCGGCGAAGGGCGTCCCCCCTGCGGTGCCCAGCCGCGGCCCGTCCGGGATCTCCGGGATCTGCGCACTGCCGTCCGGCGCTACGATCACCGGCGCGAGATGACCGGCGCGGGCCATCGTGCATCGGCGGGTCAGCGGGTCGTACACGGCGTACATGCAGGCGGCGGTGAGGGCCTCCCGGTGCAGCGGGTCGGCGGGCGGCAGTGAGGCGCGCTCGGCCGCCAGGTGCGTCGTGATGTCGTTGAGCCGGGCCAGCAGTTCGTCGGGCCCCAGGTCGAACGCGCTCAGCGAGCGGATGACGGTACGCAACTGGCCCATGCCGGCGGTGGCGTGGATGCCCTGTCCCGCCACGTCCCCGACGACCAGCGCGGTGCGGGCGCTGGACAGCGGGATCGTGTCGTACCAGGACCCCGCCGCGCTCTCCCTCGCCGCCGACAGGTAGGCGGTCTCCAGCGCGGTGTGCGACACGGGGCGACGGGGCAGCAGCTGCCGCCGCACCGTGGCGGCGACGCTGTGCTCCCGGGTGTAGCGGCGGGCGTTGTCGATGCACAGGGCGGTGTGGTCGGCCAGCTGCAGCGCGATCTCGACGTCGTCCCCCGTGAAGGGCTCCAGCCGTTCCGTGCGGTAGAGGCTGATCAGCCCGAGTACCGCCCCGCGCAGTGTCAGCGGCACCGTGAGCAGCGTCTGCGTCCCCGAGGCACGGATCGCCTCGGCGCGGGCGGGGTCGGTGGCGAGCCACGGCAGCCCGGCGTGCAGCCGCACCACGCGGGGACGCAGGTCGGACAGCGCCTGGGTGTACGGGGTCGGGTCGGGCAGGCTCCGCACGTCGCCCACCGGGTACGCCTGGGGCTGCCCGAGGCCGGCGCTGCTGCCGAACGCGGCCCGCCGCAGCGGGGTCCCCAGGGGGAGCGGCGACAGCGGTGGGTCGTCGCCGCGGACCACGTCGTCGACGACCTCCACCACGACGACGTCGGCGAAGGCGGGCACCACGGCGCCGACGAGTTCCTCGCAGGTCACCACCACGTCCAGGGTGCGGCCCACGCGATCGCGCACCGCGTTGAGGACGCGCATCCGGGCACGCCCCTTCTCCCGCTCGGTCACGTCGACCACGGCGAGCGCGACGCCCAGGACCGTCCCGTCCGGGTCCTCCAGCCGGAAGACGGAGACCGAGTAGGAGTGCGCCTCGCCGTCCCCGGTCAGCGGGTACGTCCGCACGAGGTCCTCGATCAGCGGGACGCCGGTCTCCAGCACCTGGCGCAGGCGCATCTCCACGTCGTCGGGCGATACGACGGGATAGGCGTCGCGGAAGTACCGCCCGAGGAGGTCCTCCGAGCGCACCCCGCGCATGGCAGGGGTGCCCATGTTGACGCGGACCACCCGCAGGTCCGGGTCGAGGACGTGCAGGCCGACCGGCGACTGGGTGAACAGGGCACGCAGGATCGCCGCCTCCGCGTCACCCATGGGAGCGGGCGGGCTGCCGTGCGCCACTGGAACCACCTCCGTCGGCGCCCGCCCGGTGGACACCGGACGGGCCCCGCCTACGGCCGTCCTCCCAGCTTCCGCGCGAACCACCGCAACCGGCGACCCGGGCGGCCCGGATGCCTGACACCGCCCGGACACGCCGCCCCGCCCGCCTCAGGACTCGGACAGCGGCTGCTCCGCCCAGATGGTCTTCCCGCCCGCGGTGTAGCGGCTGCCCCAGCGGCTGGAGAGCTGGGCGATGAGGAACAGCCCGCGGCCGCCCTCGTCGGACAGCCGGGCCCGGCGCAGCCGGGGCTGGGTCTGGCTCGGGTCGGACACCTCGCAGACCAGGGTGTCGTCGCGGATCAGGCGCAGCCCGACGGGGTCGCCGCCGTAGCGGATCGCGTTGGTGACCAGCTCACTGGTGATGAGTTCGGTCGTGAACGCCAGGTGCTTGAGGTCCCACAGCTGCAGCTGGCTCTCCACCGCGGTCCTGGCCCGCGCCACGACGGCGGGATCGGCGGGGAACTCCCAGGTGGCGACGGAGCCGGGTGGCAGGGGGCGCATGCGGGCGACAAGCAGCGTGACGTCGTCGCCGGGCGGTTCGGCGAGGAGTTCGTCGAGGATCGCGCGGCCGGTCTGGGTGGGGGTGCGGGTCCCGCCGGGGTCCGTGGCGAGCACCGAGCACAGACGTGCGAGCCGCTCCTGCGCGGAGCCGTCGGGGTGGGACAGGAGCGGTTCGTTGAAGAACGCGAGCACGCTGCCCGGGGGGACCTCGAAGCCGACCGGCTCGAAGGGCAGGCTGTCCACGCCCAACGCCGGACCGGGCTTGAGGCCGATCACCCGGGCGGGGGCGCCCGGCGCGGCGTACACCGGCGCGGGATGCCCGGCGCTCGCCATCTCGCAGCGGCCCTCGACGGGGTCGTAGACGCAGTACAGGCAGGTGGCGCCGACCGCGCTGCCGCCCGCCGTGCCGTCCTGGTCCTCGCCGTGCGGCGGGGCGACGTCGCCGAGCCTGACGACGAGGTCGTCCATGTGGGCCAGGAGTTCACCGGGCGGCAGGTCGAGGTCGGCCAGGGTCTGCACCGCCGTGCGGAGCCTGCCCATGGTGGCCGCCGCGTTCAGACCGTGGCCGGTGACGTCCCCGCTGACCAGCGCCAGCCGGCTGGAGGACAGCGGGATCACGTCGAACCAGGCGCCGCCGACCGCCTCCGTCGTGCCCGCCGGTACGTAGCTGCCGGCGGTCAGCACCCCGGTGGTCTCGGTGATCGACGGCGGGAGCAGGCTGCGCTGGAGCGCCTCGACGGTACGGTGCTCGCGCGTGTAGCGGCGGGCGTTGTCCAGGCCCAGGGAAGCCCGCGAGGCGAGCTCCTCCGCGAGGCCGGCGTCGCCCAGGCCGTACGGCGGGAGGGCGGCGGTCCTCCACATCACCAGGACGCCGAGCACCAGGCCGCGGGCGATCAGCGGCACGCTCAGGAAGGACGCCGCCGTGTCGGGCAGCAGCAGCCGGCTGCGTTCGAGGTCCCCGGCCAGGCCCTCGCGCCAGGAGGTCAGGTCCGACCTGAAGACGGCGGCGCCACCGCGCAGGTGGTCGCTCTCCAGGCTGCGCAGGCGGAAGCCGGCGCCCCGGGGGTGGATCTCGGGGGGCCACGAGCCGTCGGAGGAGGCCACCGCGACCCTGCGGAAGGGGGCACCGAGCCGGAACTCGCCGGGCTCCTGGCCGATCAGCACGGTGTGGGTGAGGTCCACCGCGGCCAGGTCGGCGAAACGGTGGGAGACGAGAACGTCCACGAGTTCCTGGGCGACCTTGGCGACGTCCAGGCTGCGGCCGATGCCCTCCGCGGCGGCGTGCATCAACTCCATGCGCTGGCGGGCGGCGTACTCCTGGGTGACGTCGGTGAAGATGACGGCGACCCCGACGGGGCGGTCGTTCGCGCCGTGCAGGCGGAAGGCGGAGAAGGACGCCACCCTTTTGACGTCCGGTGTCCCCTGGCGCCGGGCGCTGTGCACCCAGTCGATCAGCGGCTCCCCGGTCTCGGCCACGTGCCTCAGCTGCTCCCGGAGGGCCGCCGCGTCCTTGGGGAGCAGCACGTCCTCGACGGTCCAGTCCGTCGGATCCACGCGGACGCCGGCTTCCGGCGGGAGGTCGATGCCGGAGACGAGGTTGAACCGGGTGGTCTCCAGCGCCATGTCGTGGATCGCGAGGCCGACGTGCCGCTGCTGGAAGAGGGCCCTGAGCAGTGCCTCGTCCTCCTTGCGGCGTTCGGCCACCGCGCGGGGTGTGACGGTCACGACCATCCCCCCGGCCGGCCCGCCGCCCGCGGCCGTCGGCTGCACCCGCAGCCGCACCGGGACCGTGGTGCCGTCGCTGTGCCGCAGCTCGGCGTCGTCCTCCGCTTCGGCGGCGCCCGCCGCGGGGAGGAGTCGTGCCCACACCTCCGGGGCCGTCAGGAGTTCGGCGACCGGGCGTCCGCACACCGCCCCGGGGGGCCGTCCGGTCAGCTCGTGCACCGATCCGGTGCACATGAGGACGTCGCCGTGCCCGTCGACGACGAACAGGGCGCCGCTGCCGTCACGCGGCGAGCCGAGGTTGTCCAGGTCGGTGTGTGTAGTCACCCGGTCGTCCGATGTCGTGGTTCCCCCTCCCATTCAAACCCCCGGGAGCCCGCACGCGCATCGCCACCGGGCCCGGTCGGGCGCCGTCGCCGCCGACGGCTCAGGGCGCGGGGCGGCCGGTGACGTCGACCCGGCCGAACGCCGCGCCGGCGCCCCTCAGGGAGACTTCGCCGGGGGCGAGGCGGTCCACTCCCGGGACGCCGCCGTCCGGGCTGCCGGACAGGAGGGCGGCCAGCTCGGCGGTGGTGACGGGGGTCCCGGGCAGCACGCCGGGCGGGGCGGCGGACGCGGTGACCGTCCACGCGGCGGGCCCGGCGAACACCGACTCCTCCACCCCGCGCAGCCATCTCACCAGGGCACGGCGCGACGAGGACGCGGCCCGCTGGTGCACGACCACCCCGAGCAGCGGCCCGGCCCACCGCGCGAGCCGCTCCGGGGGCCCGGAGGCCGTCACCTCGGGGCCGAAGGGCCGGCCGACCATGAGCAACGGCGTCCCGTGCTCGATCTTCCGCACCTCCGCGCGGAGGTTGCCGTACGGCAGGACGGCCCGGGCGGCACGGCCGGTGAGCGCGGAGAGCGCCGGCCGCGCCCCCCAGGCCGCGTCCAGTTCGCCGAGCCACCGGGCCAGTTCGCCGGCCGTGGTGACCGGCCTGCGTTCGAGGACGGCCGGGTGCAGGAGAAGCCCGGACTCGTGTGCGAGGGTGTCCGGCCGCGTGCGGACGAGCACCCGGTCGTCCGCGGGGCGCAGCCCGGAACCGGCCGGACGCCCGTCGCGTGCCTCCAGGCCGATCAGGACGTCGCCGGCGCGGTGGTACAGGGTGACGGCGAGCGGCTCGGGCAGCGGATGGGCCGACGCCTCCCGGCGCGGGACCGGTACGGGGAGCAGCGGCGACAGCTGGTGCAGCCATGCGGCGAGCGCGGCCGGATCGGCGACCGGGGCCGTGAGGCGTACGGTGCCCGCGCGCTCGCCCGACGGCACGATGCGCAGGGCGTCCGCGCCGGCGCGGTCCTCGACGCGGAGCTCGACCGAGGTCTCCCCCTGCCGGGCACCGCGGTGCGTGGTGGCGCGCAGCGCGTCGGCGCCCTCGGCGGTGAGGAACCGGGCGAGGGCGCCGGTGTCACCGGCCCGGTGGATCACGCTCCCGTAGTCGGGGAAGACCGGACCGCTCCACACGTCGTACCCGGCGACCGTGTCCCCGAGCAGCTTCCGCCGCACACCGTCGAGCCAGTCGGCCAGTTCCCCGGAACCGGCCCGCCACAGCAGTGGATCGTCCACCGTGCCCCCTCCCCCGTGCTTTCCGGCACATTAAGTCCGGGGTGTGCCAGAGCCGTCAACTCCCGGCGGCGGATGACCCGTACTGGGGGGCGCGTGGTCGCACGCCAGGGTGCTCCCTGCGCACTTCTGTGTGCAGAGCGCTTACGGAGGCCTACTGTGCGCACATGTCAGCAACCCCGCTAGAACGCGCCGAGCATTTCGTGTGGCTGACCGCACGCGTGCTCGAGCAGCGCAGGTTCGCGTACCACTTCCGGAACGGCCCGGCGGACGCGGTGGAGACCGCGCTGACCGCCTACCGCAACGGCGACGACGGCTACGGCCACGCCCTCGAGCCCGATCTGCGCGGCACGGTCAGCCAGCCGCTGCACGTGGCCCACGCGCTGCGCGTGCTCGACGAGATCGGCAGGTGCGCCGGCCAGCGCGCCGAGCGGATCTGCCGCTACGTGACGGCCGTGTCGACCCAGGAGGGCGCGCTGCCCGCGCTCCACCCCTCGCTGCGCGGCTTCCCGGTCGCCCCCTGGCTGCCCCTGGTGGACAGCCCGCCGGGCGACCTGCTGGCCACCGGGCCGGTGGTGGGCACGCTGCACCGCAACGAGGTCTGGCACGCCTGGCTGTTCCGGGCCACGGACTTCTGCTGGGAGGCGATCGAGACCCTCGACAAGACCCACCCCGGCGAGGTCGTGGCCGCGATGGCGTTCCTGGACCACGCGCCCGACCGGGCGCGGGCCCGGGCGGCGGCGGCGCGGCTGGGACGGATCGTGCGCGAGCAGCGGCTCGTCGTACTGGACCCCGGGCGGCACCCGGAGGCCGCGCCGCCGCCGGGATCCCCGGACGGCGAACACCGTTTCGCGTACGACTACGCGCGCACGCCGGACTCCCCGGCGCGGGAGTGGTTCACGGACGCGGAGATGGACCGCGCGCTGGACTTCCTGACGGCCGGCCAGCAGGACGACGGCGGCTGGCCCGCGCGCCGGGCCGCGTGGGCCCCCGGGACGCTGCTGGAGTGGCGGCCGCTGGTCACCCTCGACGCGCTGCTCACCCTGCGGGCGTACGGACGCCTCGCCTGAGGACGGCTCACCCGGCGGCGTCGCGCAGCAGCAGCGCGGCCAGTGCCAGGGCCGTGCCGTGCGGCGCGGCGAGGTCGAGCCCGGTGAGTTCGCAGATCCGGGCCAGCCGGTTGTCGACGGTGTTGGGGTGCAGCCCCAACTGCCGCGCGGTGCTGCGGCGTTCCTGCCGGCTGCCCAGGTAGGTCCGCAGCGTCTCGACCAGGTCCTGGCGGCCCGCGATCGGGTCGAGCAGGGCCGCTATGCGGTCGCTGCTCTCGTCGCGCCGTGACAGGTGGTACTCCAGCAGCACGTCGTCGAGCCGGTGCAGCCCCGGCGGCAGCCCTCCGGCGCGCGCCACCCTCAGCACCTCCGTCGCCGTGCGGGCGGCACCGGGGATGTCCTCCGGCCTTGCGGCCGTGACGGCGGCCAGCCGCACGTCCGCGGAGCAGGCGCGGCGCAGCGGTGCGAGCAGCGCGTCGTCGCCGCCCGGCAGCACCGGGTGGCCGGGGACGACGGCGTGGCCGCCGGTGTCGTCGAGCAGGGCCGGCACCTCGGTGCCGAAAGCACGGTCCAGCGCGGCCTGGGCCCGGCGCGGCCTGCGGTGCGCGGCCGCCGGGGGGCGGCCGGCGGCGTCCTCGGGCGGGAAGTGGAGGGCGAGCACGAGGGCGCCGCCCGCCAGGCCCAGCCGCCCGGCGGGGAAACGTTCCGGCGGCAGGGAGCCGTCCAGCAGCGCCCGCACCAGGGCGCGGCGCTCCTCACGGCGTTCGGCGGCGAGCGTGCTCTGCTCGTCCAGGTACGTCTCGGAGACGGCGCCGACGATGCCCTCCTGGATGCCGATGAGGACGTCGGCGAGTTCGGCGAGCGCGGCCTCCTCGCCCGGCCGCGCCACCTCCCGCAGCGCCCGCCACAGCACGGCGGTGCCGCGCAGATGGCCGCGCAGCACCAGGTGCAGGGGCAGCCCCTCCTCGGCCCGCTGGGCGGCGCGTTCCCTGAAGCGGTCGAAGTCGCCCCGCTCCGGCCGCTCGGCGGGAGTGCCGTGGACGACCCGGCGCAGGAAGAGCCGCAGGCCGTGGCGCGCGGTGGCGGCGAGCTCCCCGTCCTTGACGTCCGCGGGCAGTTCGGCATAGCCGGGGAGGTCGGCGAAAGCGCGCGTCGTCGTGGAGCGGGCGATCTCGTTCACCCTGTGCTCGCAGCGCGCCGCGAGGGCGCGGGCCGCGTCGGAGAGGACCGGCAGGGAGTCGACCGCCATCGTCCCACCCTCACTTGCGCATCCGTTGTGACGGGTCACACTAACCCGTCACCCGGTGACGGCCCGCAGCGCTCCGGTCACCACCACCGCGACGGCGACGACCACCAGGAAGGGGGCGCGCAGCAGGAGGGCGACGCCGGCCGCCGCCAGACCCGCGGCGCGCGCGTCGAGCACCAGGCCGCGCCCGTCCCCGAAGGTCTGCAGTGCGGTGAGGGCCGCCAGCAGGGCGATGGGCAGCAGCGCGGCCAGCCGCCGCACGACGGGGCGTTCCAGGAAGCCCGCGGGAACGGACAGGCCCAGGAGTTTCACGGCGTAGCAGCCGAAGGCGGTGACGCCCACGGCGATCCACGTGCTCAACGGTCGGCCTCCTTGTGGCGGGTCACGGCCAGGACGAGCGGTGCGGCCAGCGCCGCGACCAGGACGGGCACCCCGGCGGGGAGCAGTGGCAGGCACACCAGGGCGAGCGGCACGGCGACCGCCGCCGTGGCCCGCTCGCGGCGGTCCCGCAGCATGGGTGCGAGCAGCGCGAGGAATACCGCCGGACCGGCCGCGTCCAGGCCCCAGTCGGCCGGGTCGCCGAGCGCGGCGGCGCCGAACGCGCCCAGGAACGTGGTCAGGTTCCACAGCGCGTAGAGGGTGGCGCCGGTGACCGTGAAACCCAGCCGGGCGCTCGCCCGGTCGGGCTGCGCCAGGGCGACGGCGGACGTCTCGTCGATCACCCACTGCGCCGCGAAGGGGCGCAGTGCGCGCGGGACGCGCAGCAGTTCGGACAGCCGCAGCCCGTAGAAGGCGTTGCGCACCCCGAGGAAGAACGCCCCGGCGGCGGCCGCCAGGGGAGCGCCGCCCGCGCCCAGGGCGCCGACGAGCGCGAACTGCGAGGCGCCGGTGAACACCAGCAGGCTGAGCGCGCAGGTCTGCAACAGGCTCAGCCCGGCCCCGGCCGAGGTCACTCCGAAGGCGAAGCCGGACAGGCCGACGGCGACGCCCACTCCCAGGGCGTCACGGACCACCTCGGAACGCGGCTTCACGGACGACGGTGGGTGCTGCCGGCGCCGGCCGGCTTCCAAGGGTGCTGCGGTCACCTGCCCGACGCTAGGCCGCGCCCTTGGAGCCGTCTTGTACGTTCTTGCGCTCCCGCTGGTACGCGCCCGGCGGCACCCCCACGATCCGCGTGAAGTGGCGGTTCAGATGGGGCTGGTCGGTGAAGCCCACGGCGACCGCGGCCTCGGCCGGTGCCGTCCCGTCGTCCAGCAGCCGCCGCGCGCGCCGGACCCGGGCGTCGGTGAGCCAGGCGTGCGGGGGCATGCCGTACAGGTCGCGGAAGCCGCGCAGCAGCGCGAAGGGACTCGTGCCCAGCCCGGCCGCGAGCTCCGCCAGCGGCGGCGGGTCGGTGAGGCGCGCCTCCAGGATCTGCCGGGCCCGCTCGGCGTTGCGGGCGCCGGCGGTGAGAAGGGCGCGCTCGGGCAGCGTGCCCCCGTGGGCGCGCAGCAGCCGGGCGACGGCCAGCCGCATCATGGTGTCGGCGGCGAGCGCGTTGCCCTGGTCGGCCGCCCGCAGCACCTGGGTGACCAGGTGCACGGCGTACGGGTCCTCTGCGACGGCGACGGTGAAGCCCACCGTCCCGCGGATCGCCGTCGTCTCCGCCGCGACGGAGGCCACGACGTCCGCCCCGGGGTAGAGCACGCTGTACGTCCACCCCTCGGGCACGCCCGCGTGCCCGGTGTGCGCGGTGTCGGGGTTGATCAGCGCCACCGCCCCCGGCCCCGCCCGCTCGATCGTGCCGTGGTGGTGGAAGGCCTCGACTCCCTGGGTGATGCCGGCGATCACGAACGACTCGTGCGTGTGCCGGACGAACGTCTTGCGCACGTACCGCGCCCGCAGGAGATCGACGTCCGGCAAGCCCGGATGCCTCCAGAACCGCGCCCGCTCGTCCGACCCCATCCCCCCATTCTGCGCCGTACCCGCCCTCCTCCCGCCCGCCCTGCCCGGGAAAGACCGCGTACGTGCACGGAGGGGGGGCGGTTTGTCAGTGCGGCGAGGCAGGATGGATGGCATGTCGCGACGGAGCACTGGGGCCACCCCGGAGGAGCGGGATCCGGCGGGGGCCCTCGACGCGTTCGCCCCCGCCACGCGCGCGTGGTTCACGGGGGCCTTCAGCGCGCCCACCGCCGCGCAGGCGGGGGCCTGGCGGGCGATCGCCGGCGGGTCCGACGTGCTCGTGGTGGCCCCCACGGGCTCCGGGAAGACGCTGGCGGCGTTCCTGGCCGCCCTGGACCGGCTGGCGTCGACGCCGCCGCCGGCCGAGGCCAAGCGCCGTTGCCGCGTGCTGTACGTGTCGCCCCTGAAGGCGCTCGCCGTCGACGTGGAGCGCAACCTGCGCAGTCCGCTGACCGGCCTGCGGCACGAGTCCGTGCGGCTGGGGCTGCCGGAGCCCGAGGTGCGGGTGGGCATCCGCTCGGGCGACACCCCGGCCGCCGAGCGGCGCGCGCTCGCCACCCGGCCGCCGGACATCCTGATCACGACCCCCGAGTCGCTGTTCCTGATGCTGACCTCCTCGACCCGGGAGTCGCTGCGCGGTGTCGAGACGGTGATCCTCGACGAGGTGCACGCCGTCGCCGGGACGAAGCGCGGCGCGCACCTGGCGCTGTCGCTGGAGCGGCTGGACGAGCTGCTGGAGCGCCCCGCGCGGCGCATCGGCCTGTCGGCGACGGTCCGCCCGGTGGACGAGGTCGCGCGCTTCCTGTCGCCGCAGCGCAAGGTGTCGGTCGTCCAGCCCCCGTCGCAGAAGGAGTTCGACCTGTCGGTGGTCGTCCCCGTCGAGGACCTGGGCGAGCTCGGCGGCTCCCCCGCCACCGAGGGCGACGACCCCCGGCCCTCGATCTGGCCGCACGTCGAGGAGCGCATCGCCGACCTGGTGCAGGACCACCGCTCCACGATCGTCTTCGCCAACTCGCGCCGCCTGGCCGAGCGGCTGTGCAACCGGCTCAACGAGATCGCCTACGAACGGGCCATGGGCGAGCCCCTGCCCGAGGGCGCACCGCCCGCGGAGATCATGGCGCAGTCCGGCGCGGCGCGCGGGGCGCCGCCGCTGCTGGCCAGGGCGCACCACGGCTCGGTCTCCAAGGAGCAGCGCGCCCTGGTGGAGGAGGACCTCAAGGCCGGGCGGCTGCCGGCCGTCGTCGCCACGTCCAGCCTGGAGCTGGGCATCGACATGGGCGCGGTGGACCTGGTCGTCCAGGTGGAGTCGCCGCCCTCGGTGGCGTCCGGGCTGCAGCGCGTGGGCCGGGCGGGACACCAGGTGGGGGCGGTCTCTACCGGGGTGGTCTTCCCCAAGTACCGCGGCGACCTCGTGCAGTCGGCGGTGGTCACCGAGCGGATGCGGGAGGGCGCGATCGAGGCGTTGCGCATCCCGGCCAACCCGCTGGACGTCCTGGCGCAGCAACTGGTCGCGATGACGGCGCTGGACACATGGGACGTCGACGAACTGCTGGCGGTGGTACGCCGGGCCGCGCCCTTCGCCGCGCTGCCGCACTCGGCGTTCACCGCGGTGCTGGACATGCTGGCCGGGCGCTATCCGTCGGACGCCTTCGCGGAGCTCCGGCCGCGCGTGGTGTGGGACCGGGTGGCGAACACGGTGGCGGCCCGGCCCGGCGCACAGCGCCTGGCGGTGACCTCGGGGGGCACGATCCCCGACCGCGGGCTGTTCGGGGTGTTCCTGGCCGGCGCCGACCCGAAGAAGGGCGGCGGCCGGGTCGGCGAGCTCGACGAGGAGATGGTCTACGAGTCCCGGGTGGGAGACGTCTTCACCCTGGGTACGACCTCCTGGCGTATCGAGGACATCACCCGCGACCGGGTGCTGGTCTCCCCCGCCCCGGGCGTGCCCGGGCGGCTGCCGTTCTGGAAGGGCGACCAGCTCGGCCGTCCGCTCGAGCTGGGCCGCGCCCTCGGTGCGTTCCTGCGCGAGGTCGCGGCCCTGGACCCGCGCAAGGGCCGGGCCCGGCTGGCCGCGGCCGGGCTGGACCCGTGGGCGGTCGACAATGTGCTGGCATACCTGGAGGAGCAGCGCAAGGCCTGCGGCCATGTGCCCGACGACCGCACCATCGTGGTGGAGCGCTTCCGGGACGAGCTGGGCGACTGGCGGGTGGTCGTCCACTCCCCCTTCGGCGCCCAGGTCCACGCCCCCTGGGCGCTCGCGCTGGGTGCCCGGCTCGGTGAGCGGTACGGCTTCGACGCGCAGGTGATGCACGCCGACGACGGCATCGTGCTGCGGCTGCCGGACGCGGATCTGATGGGCCTGGACCTGCTGGACGTGGACCCGGCGCGGCAGGGCACCGAGTACGACGCGGACCAGTCCCCGGTCGGCGCCGCCGACGTCGCCTTCGACAAGGGCGAGGTCGAGCAGCTCGTCACCGACCAGATCGGCGGTTCCGCGCTGTTCGCGTCCCGGTTCCGGGAGTGCGCGGCCCGTGCGCTGCTGCTGCCCCGCCGGGACCCCGGCAAGCGCACGCCGCTGTGGCAGCAGCGCCAGCGGGCCGCCCAACTGCTCCAGGTGGCCTCGGAGTTCGGTTCGTTCCCGATCGTGCTTGAAGCGGTCCGCGAGTGCCTGCAGGACGTCTTCGACGTCCCCGGGCTGGTCGAGCTGATGGGCGACATCGAGTCCCGCAAGGTGCGGCTGGTCGAGGTGACGACGCCCGAACCGTCGCCGTTCGCCAAGTCGCTGCTCTTCGGCTACGTGGCGCAGTTCCTCTACGAGGGCGACTCGCCGCTGGCCGAGCGGCGCGCCGCGGCGCTCTCGCTGGACTCCCGGCTGCTGGCGGAGCTGCTGGGCCAGGCCGAGCTGCGCGAGCTGCTCGACGCCGACGTGATGGTGGAACTGGAGCAAGAGCTGCAGTGGCTCACCGAGGACCGGCGGATCAAGGGCCCCGAGGGGGTCGCCGACGTGCTGCGGCTGCTGGGCCCGCTGGACGACGCCGAGCTGGCCGCGCGCGGCGCGGAAGCGGGCTGGGCGGCCGGGCTGGAGGGCGCGCGCCGGGCGATCCGGGTCCGCGTCGCGGGCGTGGACCGCTGGGCCGCCGTGGAGGACGCCGGGCGGCTGCGGGACGCCCTGGGCACCGCCCTGCCGGTCGGTGTGCCGGAGGCCTTCACCGAGCCCGTCAAGGACCCGCTGGCGGATCTGCTGGCCCGCTACGCCCGTACGCACGGGCCGTTCACCTCGGCCGAGGCCGCCCAGCGCTTCGGCCTGGGCACCGCCGTCGCCGACGGCACCCTGCACCGGCTCGCCGCGTCCGGCCGGGTCGTGCAGGGCGAGTTCAGGCCCGGCGGCGCGGGCCACGAGTGGTGCGACGCCGGTGTGCTGCGGCGGCTGCGGCGGCGCTCGCTGGCGGCGCTGCGGCACGAACTGGAACCCGTGCCGCCGGCCACGCTGGCCACCTTCCTGCCGCAGTGGCAGCACGTGGGCACGCACGGCCTGCGCGGCCTCGACGGCCTGGTGCGGGCCGTCGAGCAGTTGCAGGGCGCCGCCGTCCCCGCCTCGGCCCTGGAGAAGCTGGTCCTGCCCGCCCGAGTGACGGACTACACCCCGGCGATGCTCGACGAGCTGACGTCGGCGGGCGAGATCGTGTGGGCGGGGGCCGGCGCCCTGCAGGGCAAGGACGGCTGGCTGTCGCTGTACCTCGCCGACACCGCGCCCCTGTTGCTGCCGCAGCCCCAGCCGCTGGAGCTCTCCCCGGTGCACCACGCGGTCCTGGACGGGCTCTCGGGCGGCTACGGACTGTTCTTCCGGCAGATCTCCGAACAGGTCCGCGCCGCCGGGCACGAGCTGTCCGATCCGGAACTGGCCGAGGTGGTCTGGGAGCTGGCCTGGTCGGGCCGGCTGACCAACGACACGCTCGCGCCGCTGCGCGCCCTGCTCGGCTCCGGCCGTACGGCGGGCTCCACCGCGCACCGGGCGCCGCGCGCGGTGCCCCGCGGCCGCTACGGCGCCTTCACGGCCCGCACCGGCCGGCCCGCGCCCCGGGTGACGGCGTCACGGGGCGGGCCGCCGACGACGGCGGGCCGCTGGTCCCTGGTACCGGAGGCGGAGCCCGACGCGACGCACCGGGCGCACGCCCTCACCCACGCGCTGCTGGACCGGCACGGCGTGGTCACCCGGGGGGCGGTGGCCGCCGAGGGTGTGGAGGGCGGCTTCTCCGCCGCGTACCGCGTCCTGTCGGCCTTCGAGGAGACCGGCCAGGCGCGCCGCGGCTACGTCGTGGAGGGGCTGGGCGCGGCCCAGTTCGCCATGGACGGCGCGGTGGACCGACTGCGGGCCATCAGCAACGCCCGGGACCGCGAGGACGCCCGGCACGACAAGGCCCGCACCGTGGTGCTGGCCGCGGCCGACCCGGCCAACGCCTATGGCGCCGCCCTGCCCTGGCCCGAGCAGCCCGCCGGGGTGACCCACCGGCCGGGGCGCAAGGCGGGGGCCCTGGTCGTCCTGGTCGACGGCGAGCTCACGCTGTACGTGGAGCGCGGCGGCAAGACCCTGCTGGCCTGGCCCGGCACCTCCGCGGCGGAGGGCGACGGCCGGGGCGGCGGCAGTGCGGACGAGGAGCGGTTGCAGGCGGCCGCCGACGCGCTCGCCCTGGCCGTGCGTGACGGTGCGCTCGGCCGGCTCACGGTGGAACGCACGAACGGCGAGTCCGCCCTCACCTCGGTGCTCGGCCGGGCCCTGGAGGCGGCCGGCTTCCATGCGACACCCCGCGGCCTGCGGCTGCGGGCCTGAACGGGAACAGGGGGATCCGTGCCCGAGGGCGACACGATCTGGCTGGCCGCGCACCGGCTGCACTGGGCGCTGGCGGGGCACGTCCTGCTCCGTGCGGACCTGCGTGTGCCGCGGCTGGCGACGACCGACCTGTCGGGACGCCGCGTGGAGGAGGTCGTGGCCCGCGGCAAGCACCTGCTGATCCGGGTCGAGGGCGGGCTGACCCTCCACTCGCATCTGCGCATGGACGGTTCCTGGCAGTTGTACGCACCCGGTGAGCCCTGGCGGGGCGGTCCTGACCACCAGGTCCGGGCGGTCCTCGCCAACGCCGAGCGGGTCGCCGTCGGCTACCGGCTGCCCGTGCTGGAGCTGCTGCGCACCGCCGAGGAGGACCGGGCCGTCGGCCATCTCGGTCCCGATCTGCTGGGCCCGGACTGGGATCCGGCCGAGGCGCTGCGCCGGCTGACCGCCGACCCGGCCCGGCCGGTCGGGGAGGCGCTGCTGGACCAGCGCAATCTGGCGGGCATCGGCAACGTCTACAAGTGCGAGGTGTGCTTCCTGCGCGGCGTCACGCCCTGGATGCCGGTCGGCGAGGTCCCCGAGCCCGAGCGGGTCGTCGAGCTCGCCAGGAAGCTGCTGCAGGCCAACAAGACCCGGCACGGCCACATCACCACCGGCGACACCCGGCGCGGCCGGACGCACTGGGTGTACCGCCGGGACCGGCACGGCTGCCTGCGCTGCGGGACGGCGATCCGCGTCGCCGAGCTGGGCCCGCCCGGCCAGACCCGTGCGACGTACTGGTGCCCGCAATGCCAGCGCGGCCCCGCGCCCGCGTCCGCGCCGGCGCCGCGCCACACCAATTGACGGACCGTCAGATCTGGTCGTACGGTCGCCGCATGACCGTACCGGCGTACGACCTCACCGGGCGCACCGCTCTGGTCACCGGTGCCGCCAGCGGCATCGGCCGGGCCTCGGCGCTGCTGCTCGCCCAGGCCGGGGCCACCGTAACGTGCGCGGACGTGGACGAGCCGGGCGCCCGGCACACCGCCGAGCTCGCCGTGAAGGCCGGCGGCGCGGCGGAGGCGCGTGCCGTGGACGTCACCGACCGCGCGCAGGTGGCCGCGGCCGTCGCGGCGATCATGGCCGCCCACGGACGGCTGGACGTCCTGGCCGCCATCGCGGGCGTCATGCACTTCAGTTCCGTCCTGGACACCGACGAGGCCGACCTGGACCGGGTGCTGTCGGTGAACTTCAAGGGTGTGCTGCACTGCGCCCGCGAGGCCGCCCGCCCGATGGCCGAGCGTGGTGCCGGCAGCATCGTCACCATGGCCTCCGGCGCCATCGACACCGGCGCCCGCGGGCTGCTCTGCTACAGCGTCTCGAAGGCCGCCGTCGTCCAGCTGACCCGGACCCTCGCCACGGAGCTGGGACCCCACGGCGTGCGGGCCAATGCCGTGGCGCCCGGCTTCGTCCGCACACCGATGACGAGCCACTACGGCACCGGCCCCGACGGCCTCTTCGACGAGCGGGCCCAGGCGCGCGCCGAGGAGGCGCTGGTGCGCGCCGCGCCCCTGGGCCGTGTGGGCGACCCGCAGGACGTGGCGCACACCGTGCTCTTCCTGGCCTCCGACGCCTCAGCCTTCACGACCGGCCAGATCCTGCGCCCCAACGGGGGCGTCGTCATGCCCTGGTAGCGACTGACTTCGCGGACCCGGAAGTCTTCCCGTCAGCTCTCCCGGCGCCGGGCCCTCAACCTCACGGACGGCCACCGGAGCGGCGGATGATGATCCCCGTGACCACCTCGCCGTGTGCAGGGGGACGATGCTGAGCCCCCAGCCACCGGCGACGACCAGGCCCTCGAAGGAGCCTGCCTGTGCGGGCTGGACGATGAGCCTCAGCAGGGCCCACCACCACACCACTCCCGCGACGAAAGCGATCGCCCAGCGGACCGGCCGCCGGGCCCACAGCTCGTGAAACAGGCGGAGAACGTGCATGGCCGCCTCCTTCGGAGCCCCGAGGTTGCGGCGGGTATCACCAGGGACCCAATCCCGGGCTTTCCCCGTACACAGGTGCGATCCCCTTCCGGCAAGATCTCTAGACCTCTGCCGCCCCACCCCGCACGACGTTCACCCGGAAGGAGGACACGCACGGCTACTACCTGCGACATTCCCCCGCCCGAGGCAACCCAGGGCGACCGGCCCCGATGCTCCCGCCGACGACGCCCCGCCGGCCTAGACGTTCTCGGCCTGGAACATCCAGTGGTGCTTCTCGAGCTCGGCGGCGAGCCCGATCAGGATGTCCTGGCTCACCGGATCGGGCTTCTCCGTCGCCTCGATCCCCTGGCGCACCCGCCTGATCACGGCGTCCAGCGCCACGATCATGACCGAGACCACCTTCTCGTCCTTGATCCAGCCGTCCGGCACCTCGTCGATCCTGCTGCTCTTGGAGACCGTCCCCGCGCGCCCGTCCGGCGTCACCCCGACCGCGGCCGCCCGCTCCGCGACCGTGTCGGCGTAGGTCCGCGCGGTGGTCACCACGTCGTCGAGCTGGAGGTGGACGGACCGGAACCGCGCCCCGACCACGTTCCAGTGCACCTGCTTGGCGACGAGCGACAGGTCGATGAGATCGCTGAGGGTGTGCTGCAGGGCCTCACCGACGGTCTTGCGGTCGGCCTCGGGCAGCGTGCTCTTCACGACGGTCATGCTGCTCCTCCTCGGGAATCGCCTGGCGTCGCAGGGCCACCTCCACGGCGGCCCCGCCTCATGGGCGCCTTCCCCGGATCCGCGGACCACACGCGGACACGCCGTGGCCCCGGCCGGTTGCCCACCGGCCGGGGCCACGGTTCGGAACTGCTTGGTGTCGCTCAGGCCGCGACGACGTCCACGGCCTCGGTGGGCGCCTTCGGCGCCTTGATGGTGACCCGCTCGTCCGGACCGGACGGTACGGACGGAACCGCGCCCAGCAGCGGCCGCATAGGCGCGGCTGCCGACCCGACAGCAGCCGACTCGGCGAGTTCGGCAAGCGCCAGATCGTCGCTGACCTCCCGCATCACCTCGGACATCGGGACGTCCAAGGCGTCACAGATCGCGGAGAGCAGTTCGGAGGAAGCCTCCTTCTGCCCTCGTTCGACCTCCGACAGATAGCCCAGGGAGACCCGGGCGGATGAGGAGACCTCACGCAGGGTGCGGCCCTGACGCTGGCGCTGCCGACGCAGCACGTCACCGAGCAGGCGACGGAGCAGAATCATCGGTGGCTCCCTCCTCGGACCGCGAATTCGCAACCTTCTTGCCCCACCGTACCGCCTCCGACACCGGCCGTGCGGGGAGCGATGACGTGTTCACTCAGGGCTGCAAACATCCCTTCCCCCCGCTGTCTTCCCTACCCTTCGCCGTCGGGGATTCGTCGGGTGTTCCCCCGCCCGTCAGGAGCGTCTGCTGCAAGAGGGTCAGAACGGCGTTCACGGTGGTGGTACGGATTTCGGCACGGTCGCCGTTCAACTGCAGTCTCTCGCACCACGAGCCGGTCGGCCCGGCGACCGCCACGAAGACCGTCCCGACCTGCTGTCCGTCCTGCGGGTCCGGACCGGCGACTCCGGTGGTGGCCAGCCCCCAGTCGGCGCGCAGCACGCGCCGCACGCCCTCGGCCATCCCCCGCGCGACGTCGGGGTCGACGGCCCCGCGTTCGGCCAGCAGTGCGCCGTCCACGCCCAGCACGTCCCGCTTCAGTTCGGTGGCGTACGCGGTGACCGAACCGCGGAAGGACCTGGAGGCGCCGGGCACCGAGGTCAGCTCGGCGGCGACCAGGCCACCGGTCAGCGACTCGGCGACGGCGAGCCACTGCCGCCGCCCCTCCAGCAGCCCCAGCACCTCGGCGGCGACGTTCACGCGCCCTGTCCCTGCTCCTCCGGGAACTCCAGCGGGACGTCCTCCGCGAGCGCCCCCTCCTCCTCGTCCGCGCCCTCGCGCGCCCGGCGCACGGCGGCCGCGCGCTGCGCGGCCAGTCCGGCCCGGCGCATGACGACGGCCTGGCGCACGTAGTCCAGGCCCGTCACCACGGTCAGCACCACCGCGGCGCCCATCAGCACCGCCCGCAGCGTCGCCAGCGGCCCGGTGAGGATCAGGATGTACATGCCGACGGCGACGCCCTGGGTGAGCGTCTTCAGCTTGCCGCCCCGGCTGGCCGGGATCACTCCCCAGCGGATCACCCAGAACCGCATCAGCGTGATGCCCAGCTCGCGGAAGAGGATCACCGCGGTGACCCACCAGGGCAGGTCCCCGAGGGCCGAGAGCCCGATCAGCGCCGCGCCCATGATCGCCTTGTCGGCGATCGGGTCGGCGATCTTGCCGAAGTCGGTGACCAGCCCGTAGCGCCGGGCCAGCTCGCCGTCGAAGAGGTCGGTGATCATCGCGATGGCGAACGCCGCCCACGCGAAGGAGCGCCACGCCGGGTCGTGCCCGTCGTCGTGCACGAGCAGCACGACGAAGCCCGGCACCAGCAGCAGCCGCACCATCGTGAGGACGTTGGCGATGTTCCACAACGAAGGCCGCCGGACCGCGGCCGCAGGGGCTGCGGGTGCGGACCGGTGGTTGCCGGCGGCGGACGCCGGGACTCCCGTCATCTGCGCGCCTCCTGCGTCGTGCCAAGCGGCTCCGCGACGAGGTCGACGCCTTCGGTGTCCACCACCTTCGCCGCGACGAACGATCCGGGCACCAGGCCCGCGTGGGAGGTCAGGACGACCTGGCCGTCGGTCTCCGGCGCCTGGTGGGCACCGCGGCCGACCGCCCCCTCCTCCTCGTCGACGGAGTCGACCAGCACCTGCACCGTCGAGCCCAGCCGCTCCTCGGCACGCTGCGCGGTCAGCTCCTCGGCCAGCCGCGAGACCCGGGCCAGCCGCTCGGCGACGACGTCCTCGTCGAGCTTGCCGTCGTAGCCGGCCGCTTCGGTGCCCTCCTCGTCGGAGTAGCCGAAGACGCCGATGGCGTCGAGCCGGGCGGCGCCCAGGAAGCGCTCCAGCTCCTCCAGGTCCGCCGCCGACTCGCCCGGGAAGCCGACGATGAAGTTGGAGCGGACCCCGGCCTCCGGCGCCTTGGAGCGGATGGTGTCCAGCAGCTCCAGGAAGCGCTCGGTGTCGCCGAAGCGGCGCATCGCGCGCAGCACCCCGGGTGCGGAGTGCTGGAAGGACAGGTCGAAGTACGGCGCGACCTTGGGCGTCGAGGTCAGCACGTCGATCAGGCCCGGGCGCATCTCGGCGGGCTGCAGGTAGCTGACCCGGATCCGCTCGATGCCGTCGACGGCTGCCAGTTCCGGCAGCAGCGTCTCCAGCAGCCGGATGTCGCCGAGGTCCTTGCCGTACGAGGTGTTGTTCTCGCTGACCAGCATGACCTCCTTGACGCCCTGCTCGGCCAGCCAGCGCGTCTCGCCGAGCACGTCCGAGGGGCGGCGGGAGATGAAGGAGCCCCGGAAGGACGGGATGGCGCAGAAGGAGCAGCGGCGGTCGCAGCCGGAGGCCAGCTTCACCGAGGCGACCGGACTGCTGTCCAGGCGGCGGCGGAGCGGTGCGCGCGGCCCGGAGGCGGGCGCGACGCCCTCGGGCAGGTCCGCGGGGGCGGGGACCGGCTCCGTGGCGCTCTGCGCGTGGCCGGGCAGCGCGACCTCGCTCACGGCCTGCCGGGCGGCCGGGCTGACCGGCAGCAGCTTGCGGCGGTCGCGCGGGGTGTGGGAGGCGTGGACGCCGCCGGAGAGGATCGTCTGCAGGCGGTCGGAGATGTTCGCGTAGTCGTCGAAGCCGAGCACCCCGTCCGCCTCGGGCAGGGCCTCGGCCAGCTCCTTCCCGTAGCGCTCGGCCATGCAGCCGACCGCGACAACGGCCTGGGTGCGGCCGTGGCCCTTGAGGTCGTTGGCCTCCAGCAGGGCGTCGACGGAGTCCTTCTTGGCGGCCTCGACGAAGCCACAGGTGTTCACGACGGCCACGTCGGCGGCGGCGGCGTCCTCGACGAGCTGCCACCCGTCCGCCGCCAGCCGGCCGGCGAGCTCCTCGGAATCCACCTCGTTACGGGCGCAGCCGAGCGTGACAAGAGCGACGGTACGGGGTTCGGACATAGGCTCAGCCTACTTTGTCCCCGACGGGGCTCCGACGCGCAGCGGCGCCCGGCGCCGGGACGGGTGTCCCGCGCCGGGCGCCGCGGTGTCCGTGCGCGCCCGTGGAACCGGGCGTCACCCTGCTTCCGGGTCGCCGGGGGTGAAGGTGAGGCGCTGGACCTGACCGGGGTCACCCGCGGGCCCGAGGTCCTTGCCGTTGACGAAGAGGTGGACCGCGCCCGCGTTGCCGATGATGAGGTTGATCTTGCTCTTGTCGGTGAAGGTCTTGGAGTCGCCCGGCTCCAGACTGCCCTGGTAGAGCTGCCTTCCGTTGCTGTCCACCGCCTGGATCCAGCTCTTGTCGTTCTGGGTGGTGAGCTTGACCGTGACCTTGTCGGCCGGCGCCGCGGCGATCGCGCTGTCGGACTCCTCGGGCCTCGGCGCGGAGCTCGTGGGGTTGCCGGACGGCTTGGCCGCCGGGCTCGCCGCACTCGGCTTGCCCGCCACCGGCTCCTTGCCGCCGTCCTCGCCACCGCTGAACAGGGTGAACCCGACGAAACCGATGACGGCGACGATCGCCGCGACCATGGCGGCGGTCCAGTTGGGGCGGCGCGGCTCGGACCTCATCCGCTCCGCCTCGTACAGCGGCGCCACCGGGGTGGGGGCGGGCGCACTGCCGTGCTCCGCCGAGAACTGCTCGATCAGGGCCTCGGGATCGAGGCCCACGGCGCGCGCGAGCGCCCGGATGTGGCCGCGGGCGTACACGTCGCCGCCGCAGCGGGAGAAATCGTCCTCCTCGATCGCGTGCACGATGGGCGGGCGCACACGCGTTGTGGTACTGACCTCGTCGACGGTCAGACCCGCGGCGATGCGGGCCTGGGCGAGGGCGCGACCGACCGAGAGCCGGTCGTCGGGGGGCGGGTTGCCGATGGACACGGGGGCGCCTTTCGAGCGTGCAGCCACCTGCTGGAGACTCAGTCTAGGGGGGTGGGCAAAAGGACGGGCAAGCGGGCGGGCGTTGTTTGTCCGCCATCAGGATTGCCGTCTTTCCCGGCGCCGATGACAGTCGGCCATACGCCTTCCCCCTGCACTAACTTGACGTACGGGCGGGAGCAACGGTTGCGTCCAACCCACTTACGAGTGAGCCACGGAATGGCTACGAACCGGCCTCGCCCCGGAGCAGGGCGAGCACTCCGTCCATCTCGTCCGGCTTGACCAGTACGTCACGGGCCTTCGACCCCTCGCTGGGGCCGACGATCCCGCGCGATTCCATCAGGTCCATGAGCCTGCCCGCTTTCGCGAAGCCGACACGCAGTTTCCGCTGGAGCATCGAAGTCGAGCCGAACTGCGTGGAGACGACCAGTTCCGCGGCCTGGCACAACAGGTCCAGGTCGTCGCCGATCTCCTCGTCGATCTCCTTCTTCGGACCCGAGCCGACGACCACGTCGTCACGGTAGGCGGGGGTCAACTGCGCCTTGCAGTGGGCGACCACGGCCTGGATCTCGTCCTCGGTGACGAAGGCGCCCTGCATGCGGACCGGCTTGTTGGCGCCCATCGGCAGGAACAGCCCGTCACCCTTTCCGATCAGCTTCTCGGCGCCGGCCTGGTCGAGGATGACCCGGCTGTCGGCGAGCGACGAGGTCGCGAAGGCCAGCCTGGACGGCACGTTGGCCTTGATGAGACCCGTGACGACGTCGACGCTGGGCCGCTGGGTGGCCAGCACGAGGTGGATGCCGGCGGCCCGGGCGAGCTGGGTGATGCGGACGATCGCGTCCTCGACGTCCCGCGGCGCGACCATCATCAGGTCGGCCAGCTCGTCCACGATCACCAGCAGGTAGGGGTAGGGCGCGAGCTCCCGCTCGCTGCCCTCCGGCGGCTTCACCTTGCCCGAGCGCACCGCCGCGTTGAAGTCGTCGATGTGCCGGAAGCCATAGGCGGCGAGGTCGTCGTAGCGCAGGTCCATCTCGCGCACGACCCACTGCAGCGCCTCGGCGGCCCGCTTGGGGTTGGTGATGATCGGGGTGATGAGGTGCGGGACGCCCTCGTACGCGGTCAGCTCGACGCGCTTGGGGTCGACGAGCACCATCCGCACCTCGTCGGGCGTGGCGCGCGCCAGGATCGAGGTGATCAGGCAGTTGATGCAGGAGGACTTGCCGGATCCGGTGGCGCCCGCGACGAGGATGTGCGGCATGCGCGCGAGGTTGGCCATGACGTAGCCGCCCTCGACGTCCTTGCCGAGGCCCACCGTCATCGGGTGCTCCTCGCCGGCGGCCTCCGCCGAGCGCAGCACGTCGCCGAGGTTGACCATCTCCCGGTCGCTGTTGGGGATCTCGATGCCCACCGCCGACTTGCCGGGGATCGGGCTGATGATCCGCACGTCCGGACTGGCCACGGCGTACGCGATGTTCTTGGCGAGCGCGGTGATCCGCTCGACCTTGACGGCCTGGCCGAGTTCCACCTCGTAACGGGTCACCGTCGGACCGCGCGTGAAGCCGGTGACCCGTGCGTCCACCTTGAACTGCGAGAAGACGCTCGTCAGCGACTCGACCACGGCGTCGTTGGCGGCGCTGCGGGTGCGTCCTGGACCGCCGCGCTCCAACAGGTCCAGGGACGGCAGGCCGTAGGTGACGTCGCCGGACAACTGGAGCTGCTCGGCGCGCGGCGGCAGCGGCGGGCCCTGCTCGGGCGCCGCGCGCTTGGTGAGGTCGGGCACGGACCGGTCGGCGGAGTCCTCGGCGGCGGCCTCCCCGGTGTCCCGGGCCTGCGGCAGGGAGTGGCTGACGAGGTCCGCGACGACGGAGGAGCCGGGCACGCCGTAGGCGAGGGCGCCGTCGAGGTCGGCGGCCACGCCGTAGGCGAGGTCGACCGCGTCCAGTCCGTCGCTGGGCCTGAGGTCGGGCAGTTCCGACCGTTCCCGGCGGCGCCTGGACCGGCGGCGCGACTTCTCCCCGCCGTCCTGTGGGGAGGTCTCCTCCTCCAGCAGGTCGCTGAACGGCACGGCGTCGTCCTCGGTCCCGGCGCCGCCCTGGTCCTCCACCAGGCCCAGCCGGATGCCGAGTTCACGCAGCCGCCGGGGGATGGCGTTGACCGGGGTCGCGGTGGTGACCAGCAGCCCGAAGAAGGTGAGCAGTGCCAGCAGCGCCACCGCCAGCGGTGCGCCGACGGTGTAGTCGAGCGGCGCGGACGCCGCCCAGCCGATCAGGCCGCCCGCGTCGCGGATCGCGTCGGCGCCCTGCCCGCGGCCGGGGGAACCGCAGCCGATGTGCACCAGGCCCAGTACACCGACGGTGAGGGTGCTCAGGCCGATGACGATGCGCCCGTTGGCGTCGGACTTCTGCGGGTGGCGCATCAACCGCCAGACGACGGCACCGACGAGGAACGGCACGAGCAGGTCCAGCCGCCCGAACAGCCCGGTGATCAGTATCTCGACCAGATCGCCCACCGGACCACGCAGGTCCGACCAGGTGCCGGTGGCGACGACCAGCGCGAGGCCGAACAGCAGCAGCGCCAGGCCGTCCTTGCGGTGCGCCGGGTCGAGCCCGCGCGCGCCGCGCCCGACGCCGCGGAAGAGGGCGCCCACGGTGTGCGCCAGGCCGAGCCAGACCGCCCGCGCGAGCCGGTAGACGCCGCCGGTCGGGGACGGCGCGGGCTTCGGCGCGGGCTTGGCCGCCGCCGCCTTGGCAGGCGGCTTCTTGGCCGCCGCCTTCTTCGCGGGGGCCTTCTTCGCCGCGGGCTTGGCCGCAGGTTTGGCGGCAGCCTTCTTGGCGGTGCCGGACGTACGTGAGGCCATGGTGGTGAGGTTACCGTTCCGCCCCGTGCACGACACGCGTGGCCACGCATACCGCCATTCGTGTCGTGCCCCTGTTGCGCCATGGATGACACTGCATCAAGTGGCGCACACGCTTCACTCTTGCGGGGGAATCTTCTTGTCGCCGCCGCCCGTGCCCGGCTCCAGCGCGTCCAGCGCGCGGCGCAGGCCGGTCAGCTTCCGCTCCAGATGGGCGGCCGTGGCCACCGCCGCCGCGTCCGCGGACTCGTCGAGCTGCTTGGACAGCGCCTCCGCCTGCTCCTCCACCGCGGCGAGCCGTGCGGAGAGCTCGGCGAGCAGGCCCACGGGCTCCTTGGCGCCGTTGCCGCCCTGCCGCGCGCCCTGTTCCAGCTGCAGCCGGAGCAGGGCGGCCTGCTCACGCAGCTGGCAGTTCTTCATGTAGAGCTCGACGAAGACCGAGACCTTGGCGCGCAGCACCCACGGGTCGAAGGGCTTGGAGATGTAGTCCACCGCGCCGGCCGCGTAGCCGCGGAAGGTGTGGTGCGGCCCGTGGTTGATGGCGGTCAGGAAGATGATCGGGATGTCACGGGTACGTTCGCGCCGCTTGATGTGCGCCGCGGTCTCGAACCCGTCCATGCCCGGCATCTGGACGTCGAGCAGGATCACCGCGAAGTCGTCGGTCAGCAGCGCCTTGAGCGCTTCCTCCCCGGACGATGCCCGCACCAGGGTCTGATCGAGCGCGGAGAGGATGGCCTCCAGCGCCAGCAGATTCTCCGGCCGGTCATCGACCAGGAGGATCTTGGCCTTCTGCACCATGGCCCGCCCTCCTCGCCCCGGCACTGCACCGGTCGCCGCCCCCATGGACGACTCCTGAGTGCCGCCCGTCCTTGTGCCGGTCATGGTAGCCGCACCCCGCTGTCCGCCACACCCTGTCACCGCCATGTCACTGTGCACGTAGCAGAAACGCAAGCGGGGACCAGAAGGTTCCCAGAATCCCGCACTCCCACACCTCTTCACACACGCCGAGTCATGGGCGTTCACCGTCCGTTGCCCGGCCGCTCACCCAACGTGGCGTCACCTGGACTGCATCCACTGCTCCATCACCGCGAGGAGGTGGTCGGTGTCCACCGGCTTGGCGACGTAGTCCGACGCCCCGGACTCGATGCTCTTCTCCCGGTCGCCCTTCATCGCCTTGGCCGTCAGCGCGATGATCGGCAGCCCCGCGAACTGGGGCATCCTGCGGATCGCGGCCGTGGTCGCATAGCCGTCCATCTCGGGCATCATGATGTCCATCAGGACGACCGCGACGTCGTCGTGCTGCTCCAGGACCTCGATCCCCTCCCGGCCGTTCTCGGCGTACAGCACGGTCAGCCCGTGCTGCTCCAGCACGCTGGTGAGGGCGAAGACGTTGCGGATGTCGTCGTCCACGATGAGCACCTTCTCACCGCTGAACCCGCCCGCGAAGCCGGTGTAGGCGTCGCTGTGCGCCCCCTCCACCCACGACTCGGGCAGCGCGGCGCGCTCCAACGGCCCGGCGGCCGCGGCGGGCCGCGGTGCCGCGGAACGCCGGCGCAGCCGGGCCAGGCTGCTGCCCGCGCCCCGGCCGCGCATGGCCACGTGACCGTGGGCCGGGACGTGGAACGGCTCGGCCGGCGCCCCCTCGAGTTCCCCGGCCTCGCCGCCGGGGAGCTGCGGGTAGCCCTGCGGCGGCAGTTCGGATGTGTTGAGCGGCAGGTAGAGGGTGAAGGTCGAGCCGCGGCCGGGCTGGCTGTCGGCGTGGATCTCGCCGCCTAGCAGCCGGGCGATCTCCCGGCTGATGGACAGGCCCAGGCCCGTGCCGCCGTACTTGCGGCTGGTGGTGCCGTCCGCCTGCTTGAACGCCTCGAAGATGACCCGCATCTTGCTCGCCGCGATGCCGATGCCCGTGTCGGTCACCGAGAAGGCGATCAGCGGCTCGTCCGCGCCCCGCAGCGAGCCGGACTCCAGCAACTGCTCCCGGATGGCCTGCGGCACGTCGGGCCCGGCCGGGCGGATGACCAGCTCGACCGAGCCGCTGTCGGTGAACTTCACCGCGTTCGACAGCAGGTTGCGCAGCACCTGCAGCAGCCGCTGCTCGTCGGTGTGGAGGGTGGCGGGCAGCTCCGGGGAGACCCGTACGGAGAAGTCCAGGCCCTTCTCCGCGGTGAGCGGGCGGAACGTCGCCTCCACGTAGTCGACCAGCTGGACCAGGGCGATGCGGGTCGGGCTGACGTCCATCTTGCCCGCCTCGACCTTGGACAGGTCCAGGATGTCGTTGATGAGCTGCAGCAGGTCGGAGCCGGCGCCGTGGATCGTCTCGGCGAACTCGACCTGCTTCGGCGACAGGTTGCCCTCGGCGTTGTCCGCGAGCAGCTTGGCCAGGATGAGCAGCGAGTTCAGCGGGGTGCGCAGCTCGTGCGACATGTTGGCCAGGAACTCGGACTTGTAGCGCATCGAGACGGCCAGCTGCTCGGCGCGCTCCTCCAGGACCTGCCGGGCCTCCTCGATCTCGGTGTTCTTCACCTCGATGTCCCGGTTCTGGCGGGCCAGCAGCTCCGCCTTCTCCTCCAGCTCCGTGTTGGACATCTCCAGCTGCTTCTGCCGGTTCTCCAGCTCCGCCGAGCGCTCCCGCAGCTGTTCGGTCAGCTCCTGCGACTGCTCCAGCAGGTACTCGGTCTTGGTGTTCACGCTGATGGTGTTCACGCTGACCGCGATCATGTCGGTGATCTGGCCGAGGAAGTCCTTCTGGATCTGCGTGAGCGGCTGGAAGGAGGCCAGCTCCATCACACCGAGCACCCGGTCCTCGAACACCACCGGCAGCACGATGACGTGGGCCGGCGGCGCCTCGCCGAGCCCGGAGGAGATCCTGAGGTAGCCCGGCGGGACGTCCTCCACCAGGATCGAGCGCTTCTCGACCGCGGCCGTGCCGATCAGTCCCTCGCCGGGCAGGAACACCGTCGGCATCGTCCGCTTGGAGAAGCCGTACGAGCCGGACAGCCGCAGCTCGTAGCCCTCCTCGATCTCCTCCCCGCCGGCCGGCTCCTCCGCGATGAAGAAAGCGCCGTGCTGGGCGGAGACCACCGGGGTCAGCTCGCTCATGATGAGCGCCGCCACGTCGTTGAGGTCGCGGCGGCCCTGCATCAGACCGGAGATGCGGGCGAGGTTGCCCTTGAGCCAGTCCTGCTCCTTGTTGGCGAGCGTGGTCTCGCGGAGCCGGACGATCATGGTGTTGATGTAGTCCTGGAGCTCCAGGATCTCGCCCGCCGCGTCCACGTCCGTACGGATGTTGAGGTCGCCGCGGGTCACCGCGGTGGCCACCTGGGCGATGTTGCGCACCTGACGGGTCAGGTTGTTCGCCATCAGGTTCACCGACTCGGTGAGGTCCTTCCAGATGCCGGACACGCCCGGCACGCGCGCCTGGCCGCCCAGGCGGCCCTCGGTGCCCACCTCGCGGGCCACCCGGGTCACCTGGTCACCGAAGGCCGACAGCTGGTCGACCATCGTGTTGATGGTCGTCTTCAGCTCCAGGATCTCGCCGTGCGCGTCGACGTCGATCTTCTTGGACAGGTCGCCGCGGGCGACCGCGGTGGTGACCATGGCGATGTTGCGCACCTGGCCGGTCAGGTTGGAGGCCATGTTGTTCACCGACTCGGTGAGGTCCTTCCACGAGCCGGACACGCCCGGCACGCGTGCCTGGCCGCCGAGGATGCCGTCGGTGCCCACCTCGCGGGCCACCCGGGTCACCTCGTCACCGAAGGCGGAGAGCGTGTCCACCATGGTGTTGATGGTCTCGGCGAGCTGGGCGACCTCGCCGCGCGCCTCGACGGTGATCTTCTTGGTGAGGTCGCCGTTGGCGACGGCGGTGGCGACGGAGGAGATCGAACGCACCTGGCTGGTCAGGTTGTTGGCCATCAGGTTGACGTTGTCGGTGAGGTCCTTCCAGATGCCGGAGACGTCCCGCACCCGGGCCTGACCGCCCAGCTGGCCCTCGGTGCCCACCTCACGGGCCACCCGGGTCACCTCGTCGGCGAACGCGGACAGCTGGTCCACCATCGTGTTGACGGTGGTGACCAGGGCGAGGATCTCGCCCTTGGCGTCGACGGTGATCTTCTTCGACAGGTCGCCCTGGGCGACCGCGGTGGTGACCTCGGCGATGTTGCGGACCTGCATCGTCAGGTTGTTCGCCATGAAGTTGACGGACTGCGTCAGGTCCTTCCAGGTGCCCGACACGCCCTTCACCTCGGCCTGGCCGCCCAGGATGCCCTCGGTGCCCACCTCGCGGGCGACCCGTGTCACCTGCTCGGCGAAGGACGAGAGCTGGTCGACCATCGTGTTGAGGACGTTCTTGAGCTCCAGGATCTCGCCGCGCGCGTCGACGTCGATCTTCTGGGACAGGTCGCCGCGGGCCACCGCGGTCGCCACCTGGGCGATGTTGCGGACCTGTGCGGTCAGGTTGCCCGCCATGCCGTTCACGGAGTCGGTGAGGTCGCGCCACACACCGGCGACGCCCGGCACCTGCGCCTGGCCGCCCAGCCGGCCCTCGGTGCCCACCTCGCGGGCCACGCGGGTCACCTGCTCGGCGAAGGAGGAGAGCTGGTCGACCATCGTGTTGATGGTGTTCTTCAGCTCCAGGATCTCGCCGCGCGCGTCGACGTCGACCTTCTGGGACAGGTCACCGCGGGCCACCGCGGTCGTCACCTGGGCGATCTGGCGGACCTGCGAGGTGAGGTTGCCCGCCATGAAGTTGACGGAGTCCGTCAGCTCCTTCCACACGCCGCTCACGCCGTCGACGCGGGCCTGACCGCCGAGGCGGCCCTCCGTGCCCACGTCCCGGGCCATGCGGGTGACCTGCCCGGCGAACGAGGAGAGCTGGTCCACCATGCGGTTGACGGTGTTCTTCAGCTCCAGCATCTCGCCGGAGACGTCCACCGTGACCTTCTGCGACAGGTCGCCGTTGGCGACCGCCGTCGTCACCTGCGCGATGTTGCGGACCTGGCCGGTCAGGTTGCGGAACGCGGTGTTCACCGAGTCCGTCAGGTCCTTCCACAGACCCGCCGCACCCGGCACCTGCGCCTGGCCGCCCAGTTCACCCTCGACGCCGACCTCGCGCGCCACCCGGGTCACCTCGGCGCCGAAGGCCGACAACTGGTCGACCATCGTGTTGACGGTGTTCTTCAGCTCCAGCATCTCGCCGGAGACGTCCACCGTGACCTTCTGCGACAGGTCGCCGTTGGCGACCGCCGTCGTCACCTGCGCGATGTCCCGCACCTGGCCGGTCAGGTTGCGGAACGCGGTGTTCACCGAGTCGGTGAGGTCCTTCCAGATGCCCGCCGCACCCGGCACCTGCGCCTGGCCGCCGAGGCGGCCCTCCGCGCCGACCTCGCCCGCGACACGGGTCACCTCGTCGGCGAAGGTGCGCAGCGTCTCGGTCATCGCGTTGACGGTCTCGGCGAGCTGCGCGACCTCGCCGCGCGCGCCGATGGTGATCTTCTGCGACAGGTCGCCGTTGGCGACCGCGGTCGTCACCTGGGCGATGTCGCGCACCTGGGCCGTCAGGTTGCCGGCCATCAGGTTGACGGAGTCCGTGAGGTCCTTCCACACGCCGTCGACACCGGCCACCTTGGCCTGGCCGCCCAGCTGGCCCTCGGTGCCCACCTCGCGTGCGACGCGGGTCACCTCGGCGGCGAAGGAGGAGAGCTGGTCGACCATCGTGTTGACGGTGTTCTTCAGCTCCAGCATCTCGCCGGCCACGTGCACCGTGACCTTGCGCGACAGGTCGCCCTTGGCGACCGCCGTCGTGACGAGGGCGATGTCACGCACCTGGGCCGTCAGACGGGACGCCATGGTGTTGACCGAGTCCGTCAGGTCCTTCCACGAACCGGACATGCCGCGCACCCGCGCCTGGCCGCCGAGCTTGCCCTCGGTACCGACCTCGCTCGCCACCCGGGTCACCTCGTCGGTGAACGTGGACAGCTGGTCGACCAGCCCGTTGACGGTGCGGCCCACCTTAAGGAACTCGCCGCGCAGCGGATGCCCCGAGCCGTCGGCGCCCTGCGAGCGCAGGTCCATCCGCTGCTCCAGGTCACCCTCGGCGACCGCCGACAGCACCCGGCCGACCTCGGACATGGGGCGCACGAGGTCGTCCACGAGCGCGTTGGAGGCGTCGATGGCCGCCGCCCAGGCACCCTCGCACGCCCCCGTCTCCAGGCGCTCGGCGAGCTTGCCCTCGCGGCCCACGACCCGCCGCACCCGCGCCAGCTCCCCGGTGAGGTGCTGGTTGCGGTCGGCGACCTCGTTGAACACCGCGGAGATCTCCGCCATGACCCCGTCGCCGGTGACCGTCAGCCGCTTGCGGAAGTTGCCGTCCCGCATGGACTCCAGCGCGGACAGCAGCCGGTGCAGGGCCGCCGAGTCGACCTCGACGGTCCCCGTACCGGCCCCGCTCTTACGCGACCGCGCGTTCTTCACCCGTGCGGAACCGCCCCGCTTCGCCGCGGATGCCGCGCCGCCTCGCGCCGATGCGCCAGACTCCACCGTGTCCCTCCCGGAGGGTCGACCGACCTGCAGGTGCCTCGTTCAGACATGACCAGTGTTTCACCATGCCCGGGCCCGGCCATAACAGTTCGGCAGCATCGCATATGACCGGCGTCATGATCGGGGCAGGAACACCCCCAACCGGCACACACGCGGTCGCCGGGGGTAAGTAACCTGGCATGCGGTTGCCCACCTTGGGCCGGGCGTACACCTCGAAGTGGGGGCCGGTGGTGACAGTACAGCGGACGACGAATGGTGACGTCCCGGGACAAACAAGGAGATCTGTGATCACGGCGCGGGCAGCGGCCACCTTCGAACCCGTGGGACGCTCGGTCGCCACCGCACGCGCGTTCGTCCGCGACACGCTCCAGGGCTGGGGCTTCTCCGAGGTGGTCGACGACGCCGTCGTGCTCACCAGCGAACTCGTCACCAACGCCGTGGTGCACGCCGGCACCGCCGCGGACGTCCAGTGCCTGCGCTACGAGTCCGCCGTGCGCATCGAGGTCGCCGACCGCTACCCGGAACGTGAGCTTCCTCTCCACGACGCCAAGAGGCAGATCCACCCCGACCACGAGGGCGGCCGCGGGCTGCTCCTGTGCTCGGCGCTGGCCAGCCGCTGGGGCGTGGAGTACACCGCCGCCAACAAGCACGTCTGGTTCCGCCTGGAACTCCCCCAGCGCCCCGCCGGCACCCGTTCCGCGGGTCCCGCCCTGCCCGTCCAGGCGCTCCCGCTCGCCGACGAGCGGGTCCGCGTCGCGGTCGTGCAGGTCGACCGCGCAGGCATCATCACCCGCTGGAACCAGGACGCCGCCGAGCTCTTCGGCCACCTCGGCGAGCAGGTCACCGGCAAACCGCTCGGCGACTTCGCCGCCTGGCCGCAGACCCCCGGCACCGGCCACGGCATCGCCGAGGCCCTGCGGCTGTCACGCTGGGAGGGCAGTTACGGCATCCGCGGCGCGGACGGCCGCATCCTGCCCGTCTACGGCGCGCACCTACGGGTCCGCGACTCCTCCGGCGAGCCGTCCACCGTGTGCCTGCTGGTGCGCGAGGACGAACGCGCCGTCCTGCAGAACCCCGGCCGCGGGATGATCTCCGTCGAGGGCGGCGTCGAACGCGGCAAGGCCGTGGACCCCTTCGAGTCCTTCATCGGCTCCCCCGCCCCCGACGACCTCGACGGGCTGCTGCAGCGCACCGTGGAGCGGGCCCGCGACATGCTCGACGGCGACGCCGCCTACCTGCTGCTCGCCACCGACGACGAGACCGAACTCGAGGTGCGCGCCTCCACCGGCCTGCCCTCCGCCCGACAGCGCTTCGCACGGGTCCCCGTCGAGGCCGGCACCGGCCGCTACGGCAGCGCCCGCATGCCCGCAGTCCACGAGGACCTCACGGCGGTGCCGGGCGCCGTCCCGCTGCTCGCCGGCACCGGCATGCGCTCGATCGTCACCGTCCCCCTCAAGGTCGAGGGCCGCCTCACCGGCTCGCTCGGCGTCGCCGCGGAGAGCCCCGGCCGCTACACCAACGAGGAGGCGCTGCGGCTGCAGTTCGCCGCCGACCGCATCGCGCTGGCGGTGGAGAGCGCCCGCCTCACCGAGCTCGAGCGGCTGCGCCGCGGCTCGTTGTCCTTCCTGGTGGAGGCCTCCGACCTGCTGGCGGGCACCCTGGAACGCGACCAGACGCTCGCCCTGATGGCCCAGATGACCGTGCCCACCCTGGCCAGCTGGTGCGCCGTCTACACCATCGCCGACCAGGCCTCGGAACCCGAACTCGCCTTCGTCCTGCACGAGGACGAGGACCGCATCGACGGCATCAAGGCCCTGCTGTCCCGCCTCGCCCCGCCCGAGCC
>NZ_JARAVK010000260.1:0-12447 GCF_033792765.1 Streptomyces sp. PA03-6a
CGCCTTACGCGACGGCCCCGCCCAGCGCCCCCTACGGGCACGGGACGCCGCCTGTTGCCCCGCCGCGGCGCAGCACCTGCCCCACCGACGGCACCTGTCCCCCGGGCCGCCCGCCGTGCCGTGCTCGTCCACCCCGACAAGCCGGCCGGAGCGCGCCGTCGAGGCACGGGGCCGGGCGTGCCACCTGTGCGCCGCGCGGCCCCGCCACGATCACGGGTGGCGAGCGCGCCCGGCGCGGCCCATGGCCCGAGCAACCCCGGCCCCGCCGCGGCGCAGCACCTCCGCGCACCAACGGCACCCGTCCCCCGGCCCAACCGGTCGGGGCCCCGTCGCCAGGGCCCCGCTTCCGGCAAGAGGAGGCGGGGCCGGGAGGGGCGTATCGTCCCGTTGTAGGTGGTGTCGGCCCGATGGTGGAGCCACACATGGTGGTGACTGCCCCCGCGCGGGAGCTGCTGGACCAGGTGCTCGCCGAAGTGGTGCGTGAGACGGGCGCCCATGTCGGTGCGGTCTTCCTGGTGATGCCCGAGGGCCGCGCGCTGGGCATGGAGGTCATCACCGGGGCACCCCGGGAGCTGTCGATGCCCTGGTCGCGGTTGCCCCTGGAGCGCTCGACCCCGGTGGCCGACGCCGTGCGGGAGGGCCGGACGATCCGGATCGGCTCCCGGGAGGAACTGGCCGACCGCTATCCGCGCACGGCCCTGGTCATGCCGTACGACCTGTCCATGGTGGCCGCCCCGCTCACCGACGGGGAGGCCGTGCTCGGGACGCTCGTGCTGATCTGGTCCCGGCCGCAACCCGCCGAGGCGCCGCCCGCGGAGCGCGCGCTGGTGGAGCACGCCCGCGAGCGCCTGTCCGACCAGCTCGCACGGGCCGGCGGCGGGGAGCCGATCCTGCCGGGGCCCGAGCCACGCGTGCTGCGGACCGCGCGGGCGGTCCCGGTGGACCCGGACCAGGCACTGGCCGCAGCGGACTGGGCCCGGCGGCTGCCCGAGGGAGCCTGCGCGCTCGACTTCGACGGTCGGCTCACCTACGTCACGCCCCGCGCGGCCGAGCTGGTCGGCGTGCCCGTCGAACGGCTCGTGGGCACCTTCCCCTGGGAGAGCCTGCGCTGGCTGCGCGATCCCGCGCACGAGGACCGCTACCGCGCCGCCGTGCTCAGCGGACAGCCGGTCTCGTTCACCGCCCTGCGACCGCCGGACCACTGGCTGCTCGTCCAGCTCTACCCGGACGCGACCGGGGTCAGCGTGCGGATCTCCCCCACCGACGCGGGTGCGGGTCCCGCCCCGTGGGCCCCGCCCTACGACGAGGCCGCGGTGCCGATCCGGATCGGGGCGATCTACCACCTCATGCACCTCGCCACGGCCCTCACCGAGGCCGTCGGCGTGGACGACGTCGTCCGCCTGGTCGCCGACCTCTTCCCGGCCGCCATCGGAGCCGACGCCTTCGTGCTGTGCGTCGCGGAGGGCGGCCGGTTGCGCGTCATCGGCGACCGCGGCTACCGGCCCGAGGTCATGGCGGCCCTGGACGGCACCGCGCTCACCGCGCGCCTCCCGGCGACCAGGGCCCTCACCAGCGGCGTCCCCAGCTTCTTCGGCTCACGCGAGGACCTCACAAGGACCTACCCGGACCTGGACCTGCAGTCGGGCATGGCGGCCTGGGCGTTCCTGCCGCTGATCGCCTCCGGGCGGCCCGTGGGCTGCTGCATCCTCGCCTTCGCCCGGGAGCGCTCCTTCCCCGCCGACGAACGGGCCGCCCTGACCTCGCTCAGCGGGCTGATCGCCCAGGCCCTGGACCGGGCCCGGATCTACGACGCCAAGCACCACCTCGCCCACAGCCTCCAGTCGGGACTGCTGCCGCACACCCTGCCCTCCCTGCCCGGTCTGGAGGTCGCCGCCCGCTACCTGCCGGCGACCAGCGGCATGGAGGTCGGCGGCGACTTCTACGACCTGATCCGGCTGGACGACACCTGTGCCGCCGCCGTCATCGGCGACGTCCAGGGCCACAACGTCAACGCCGCGGCCCTGATGGGCCAGGTGCGCACCGCGGTGCACGCGCACGCCACCGCCGGCGCCTCCCCCGACCAGGTGCTGTCCCGCACCAACCGGCTGCTCGACGAACTCGACACCGGGCTCTTCACCAGCTGCCTCTACGCCCACCTCCAGCTCACCGACGGCGCCCTGAAGCTGGCCTCCGCGGGCCACCCGCCGGCCCTGCTGCGCTTCCCCGACGGCCGCACCGACATCCTGAGCCTGCCGACCGGGCTGCTGCTCGGCATCGACCCGGACGCCGAGTACCCCACCACCACGCTGACGCTGCCCCGCGGCGCGGTGCTCGCGCTGTACACCGACGGACTCATCGAGACCCCCGGCGGCGACCTGGACGAGGCGATCGCCGCCCTGGCCGTGGCCCTGTCCTGCCGGGGCCGGCTCCCACTGGACGAACTCGCCGAGGTGCTCGTGCACTACGACGGTCCCGCCACCGACCGCACCGACGACACCGCGCTCCTGCTGCTGCGCCCCGTGCCCCTGTCATGAGGCCTTGTCACTCACCGGCTCGGGCCCAACACTGTTGTCCATGCCGGTCGTTGCGCTGCTGGGAACGCTGGACACCAAGGGCACCGAGTACGGCTGGCTGCGGGACCGCCTGCTGCGCGGCGCCGTGGAGGTCGTGCTGATCGACGCGGGCGTGGCCGGTGAGCCGCTGGTCACCCCCGACATCCCCCGCAGCGTCGTGGCGTCCGCCGCGGGCGCGGACGCCGAACGGCTGCGCAGGGCGGGCGACCGCGGCGCCGCGGTGACGGTCATGGCCGAGGGGGCGGCGCGGGTGGTGCGCCGGCTGTACGACGAGGGCCGGCTGCACGGCGTCCTGGCCATCGGCGGCAGCGGCGGCACCTCGATCGCGACCCGCGCGATGCGGGCGCTGCCACTCGGCGTGCCGAAGCTGATGGTCTCCTCGATGGCCGCGGGCGACGTCTCCCCGTACGTCGGCTCGACGGACATCGCCATGATGTACAGCGTCGTCGACATCGCGGGCGTCAACCGGGTGTCGGCGCCGATCCTGGCCAACGCGGCGGACGCCGTCGCCGGGATGGCCAGGGGCTTCGCCGGGACACCCGCCGCGCCCGCCGGGGACCGGCCGCTGGTTGCGGCGAGCATGGCGGGGGTGACGACCCCCGGGGTCGACGCCGCCCGCGCGCGGCTCACCGAACTCGGTTACGAGGTGCTGGTCTTCCACTCCGTGGGCTCCGGCAGCCGCTCCCTGGAGGCACTGGCCGGGGAGGGCATGTTCAGCGGGGTGCTGGACCTGACGCTCAGCGAGCTCGCCGACGAGCTGGTCGGCGGTGCCTTCGGCGCGGGGCCCGACCGGCTGCGCACCGCGGGGCGCGCCGGGCTGCCGCAGGTGGTGAGCCCGGGCGCGCTGGACATGGTCAAGTTCGGCCCGCTCGCCTCACTGCCGGACCGCTTCCGGGCGCGCCACGTCCACGTCCACAACCCGTCGGTGACGGTGATCCGCACCTCCGCCGCCGAGTGCGCCGAACTCGGCCGTCAGGTCGCGGCGAAGCTGCGCGCGGCCACCGGCCCGGCCGCGCTCCTGCTGCCGCTGCGCGGGCTGTCCACCCTCGGGGCGCCGGGCGGGCCGTACCACGACCGTGCGGTGGACGGGGTGCTGTTCCGCACCCTCCGCGAGGAGTTGCGCGGCAGCCGGGTGGAACTCGCCGAGTACGACACGCACATCAACGACCCCGCCTTCGGCCGTGCCGCGGCGGAGCGGCTGCACGCGCTGATCTCCGCGCGGACGGACGCGCAGACGGACGTACGGACGGACGTACGGACCGACGCACACACGACCGCCCGCACGACGCGCTGAGCGTCGTACGGGCGGTCACGGTCGGTGCTGCGGAAGCCTAGACGGAGGCCGCCGTGCCCGCGCCCACGGTGTCGCGCCCCGTGGGGGCGGCCGCCGGGGCCGGTTCCAGCAGGCGTCCGGCCAGGTGGCCGAAGACCAGCCCGAAGGAGGTCCACAGCGTCAGCTGGATCGCCAGCGCCGCCAGGCGGAACTGCCACAGCAGCGCCGCCGGGAAGTGCTCCGGAACCTCGTTGATCCCGGGCAGGAAGGCGTACGCGAGCCCCACGGCCAGGACGAAGAACCCACCGGCGGCCACGGTCGCGTACCAGTTGCCCAGGCGCGGCGCGAGGCGCTTGCCGAGGATCACGGTGGCGATCGCGAGCAGCACGCTGAGCAGCATCATCAGGAAGTACAGCGTGGTGCGCTTGCCGATGGTGTCGGGGTCGCCGACGGCCGGCGGGTTGGCCGGGTACTTCAGGAAGGGCACGACGTAGACCGCGACCAGCGCGGCGGCCGACAGCAGCAGCGCCGTCGGCCGGGCACCGAAGCGGCCGATCCGCCCGAGGGCGAAGCAGTAGGCGAGGGCGGCGATGCCGCCCAGCGCCACGCCGTACAGGAGGATGCCGGTGGCCAGGCCGGCGGTGGACTGCAGGGCACGGCTGACCGGTTCGGCGCCGCCGTGCTCGTGGGCGTGCGACTCCTCGAACGCGATGGCGGCGTCGACCCGGGACTCGCCCAGCAGGTAGGCGACGACCAGGGCGAGCACGCCGGCGGCGAGGCCGGCCAGCATGCCCCGCACCAGCAGTTGCCTGACGGTGACGGAGGTGACGGGGGTGGCGGGGTTCATCGGCGCGGCGCCCCTGTCAGTGGCAGGGGAAGCCGAGCAGGTGACGCCCGTCGTGCACCCACTCGTGGACGTTCTCACCGGACAGGAGGGACGTGGCCCCCTGCTCGGCACCCACGAAGTAGAGCAGGACCAGCATCAGGACGCCGAAGAAGACCGCCCAGGGCAGGATCGCCCGGATCGGCAGCGTCACGGGGACGGCGGAAGGGGCGACGGCAGGCGGAACGGCGGACTGCGCCATGGCATGACCTCCTGGTGGGAACTCGCGTCCCGGTCGGTGGAGCTCTGTCGGACGACTGCGGGTCTGACTCGCCTGGCGCTGGGCTGGGCATACAGTGGCGCGACCGTGCCGGATTTGCACCGGACTTCCGCCGTGTCGTCGTGAATGTCGTCGTGACGGTACCGCGATCCGGTGATCCGGCCAAGGGCGCGTGTGTGCGCCCCGGCATGCGCGGGAGCTGCTTCCGTGCGACCGACCGGCCGGGTGTGAGGCGGCAGTTGGCGATTCCGAGGGGTCGCCGCAGGGCGAGGAGGGTGCATGACGACCCGGGTGATGTTGATCTCACCGGTGGTGAACGCGGCGCTGCGCGAGGCGCGTTTCGACGACGACGTGCCGCCGGAGGAGCACGCGCTCGCCGCCGCCCGCGCGTTGGCCGGTTCCCTGCCCTCCGCGGGGCCGGTGCTCGTCTCGCCCACCGTGCGCTGCCGCGCGACCGCCGAGGCGCTCGGCCTCGCCGCGCAGGAGACGGCCCCCGCGGGATGGGCGCTGGGCCGCTGGCGGGGGCGGACCCTGGCCGAGGTGAGCGCCGAGGAGCCGGAGGCCGTCGCCGCCTGGCTCTCCGACCCGGATGCCGCACCGCACGACGCCGAGTCGCTGCGCGAGCTGTGCGCCCGGGCCGGCGCCTGGC
Source organism: Streptomyces sp. PA03-6a (assembly GCF_033792765.1). Classification (NCBI taxonomy): domain Bacteria; kingdom Bacillati; phylum Actinomycetota; class Actinomycetes; order Kitasatosporales; family Streptomycetaceae; genus Streptomyces; species Streptomyces sp. PA03-6a. The sequence goes on from NZ_JARAVK010000260.1 coordinate 5,599, forward strand.
TCGACGGGCTCGCCGCGACGCCGGGGCGGGTGCTCGCCGTCGTCGAGCCGGAGATCGTCCGGGCCTGCGCGGTACGGGTCCTGGGTTCGCCCGAGGCCGCCTTCTGGCGGATCGACGTGCCCCCGCTGACCGCGACGGAATTCAGCGGGCGGTCCGGACGCTGGAACCTGCGGGCGGGACGCCCGCTGGGCTGAGCGGGGTGCGCTCCAGCGACGAACAGGCTCTTGCAAACAGGTCGCAATAAGACCCTATGATTGAGCGCCCTGCTTCGCCGACCCGACCGGCCGCCGGCCGGACCCGACCTGGAGCTCCCCCATGCATGTACCCGACGGATTCATCGACGCCCCGGTGTCGGTGGCGACCGGTGCCGTCGCGGCCGCAGCCGTAGCGGTGAGCCTGCGCGGTGCGCGGCGCGAACTGGACGAGCGCACCGCGCCGCTGGCCGGACTCGTCTCGGCGTTCATCTTCGCCGTCCAGATGCTCAACTTCCCCGTGGCCGCGGGTACCAGCGGCCATCTCCTCGGCGGCGCGCTCGCGGCGATACTCGTCGGCCCCTACACAGGGGTGCTGTGCGTGTCCGTCGTCCTGCTCATCCAGGGCGTGCTCTTCGCCGACGGCGGCCTGACCGCGCTCGGAGTGAACATCACCGACATGGCGATCGTCACCGTGGTCGTCGCCTACGCCGTCTTCCGCGGGCTGGTCAAGGTGCTGCCGAAGGGACGTGGCGGAGTGACGGGCGCGGCCTTCGTCGCGGCCCTGCTCTCCGTCCCCGCGGCGGCGGTCGCCTTCACCGGGATCTACGCGCTGGGCGGGACGACCGACGTCTCGCTCGGCAAGGTCTTCACCGCCATGGTCGGCGTGCACGTCCTGATCGGCATCGGCGAGGCGGTGATCACCGCGGCGACGGTGGGCGCCGTCGTCGCCGTCCGCCCCGACCTCGTCCACGGCGCCCGTGACCTGCGCCGCCCGCTGGAACTCAAGGAGGCGACCGTCTGATGGCGGCCGTGACCGACACCCCCAAGCGCGGCGGCATACGGCCGCTGTGGATCGCCGGCCTGATCGCCGCCGTGCTGCTCGCCGGATTCGTCAGCTACTACGCCTCCGCCAGCCCGGACGGCCTGGAGAAGGTCGCCGCGGACCACGGCATCGACAAGAAGGCCGAGGACCACGCGGCCGAGGACTCCCCGCTCGCCGACTACCAGACCCAGGACATCGGCAACGCCCGGCTCTCCGGCGGCCTCGCCGGTGTGATCGGCGTCGGCGCCAGCCTCGCGCTCGGCACCGGCGTCTTCTGGGTCGTCCGCCGCCGTCCGCGCGCGGAGGAGGTCTAGCCGTGGGAGCGGGGCACGCCCACCGGCTCTACCGGCACGGCCACTCGCCGGTGCACGCGCTGCCCCCGCAGTGCAAGATCGCCGCGGTCTTCTGCTTCGTCCTGGTGGTGGTCTCCACCCCGCGCACGGCGATGTGGGCCTTCGGCCTGTACGCGGTGCTGCTGGCCACGGTCGCCGCCGTGGCGCGCGTCCCGGCCGGATTCCTGCTGCGGCGGCTGCTGATCGAGGTGCCCTTCGTCGCCTTCGCCTTCCTCATGCCGTTCGTCGCCGAGGGCCCGCGCACCGAGGTGCTGGGCCTGTCCCTCAGCGTGAACGGCCTTTGGGGGGCCTGGAACATCCTCGCCAAGGGCACCCTCGGCGTCGCCGCCTCCGTCCTGCTGGCGTCCACCACCGAGCTGCGCGCACTGCTCCTGGGCCTGCAGCGGTTGCGGCTGCCGGCGCTGCTGGTGCAGATCGCCTCGTTCATGATCCGGTACGGGGACGTCATCACCGACGAGATGCGCCGGATGCGCCTCGCCCGCCTCTCGCGCGGCTTCGAAGCGCGCGGCCCGCGTCACTGGGGCGTGCTCGCCAAGTCCGCGGGCGCCCTGTTCATCCGCTCCTACGAACGCGGCGAACGCGTCCACCTCGCCATGGTCAGCCGGGGCTACGCCGGCAGCATGCCGGTGATCGACGAGGTGACGGCCTCGCGCGCCCAGTGGTCGTACGCCGCCGCGCTCCCGGCCGCGGCGCTGCTGGTCTGTCTGATGGGATGGTTCCTGTGACACCTTCGCTCGAGGTCAAGGGCCTCGCCTACGCCTACCCCGACGGCCACCAGGCGCTGTTCGGCGTCGACCTGACCATCGCCCGCGGCGAGCGGGTGGCCCTCCTCGGCCCCAACGGCGCCGGCAAGACCACCCTCGTGCTGCACCTCAACGGCATCCTCGAGGCGGGCGCCGGCTCGGTGACCGTCGCCGGCCTCCCGGTCGGCGAGCGCAAGAACGTGGCCGAGGTCAGGCGCCGGGTCGGCATCGTCTTCCAGGACCCGGACGACCAGCTCTTCATGCCCACCGTCCGCGAGGACGTCGCCTTCGGGCCGGCCGCGGCCGGTCTGCGCGGCGCCGAGCTGGAGGCCTGCGTCCGCAGGGCGCTGGAGCGGGTCGGCATGGCGGAGTTCGCCGACCGGCCGCCGCACCACCTGTCGTTCGGGCAGCGGCGCCGCGTGGCGGTGGCGACCGTCCTCGCCATGGAGCCGGAGATCCTCGTCCTGGACGAGCCCTCCTCCAACCTGGACCCCGCCTCCCGCCGCGAACTCGCCGACATCCTGCGCTCGCTGGACGTCACGGTCCTGATGGTCACCCACGACCTGCCGTACGCCCTGGAGCTGTGCCCGCGCTCGGTCGTCCTCAGCGGCGGAACCGTCGTCGCCGACGGCCGCACCCAGGAACTCCTCGCCGACGACGCCCTGATGCGCGCCCACCGCCTCGAACTGCCCTACGGCTTCGACCCCCGCTCGGTCACCGTCCGGGCCTGAGCCTCAGCCCCCGCACGGGGGCCGGGACGGCGGCTCCGGGTCGACGGCGGTGACCGCCGCCGTGAGCGCGTCGAACCGCTCCGCGCCGCCCAGCGGCCCGACCACGCGCTCACGCAGCGCGTCGGCCAGCGTGAGCGCCGCCGTCATCGCCACCTGGAGGCCGCGTTCGGTCAGCACCGCCAAGGTGACGCGCCGGTCCTCCCGGCAGGGACGGCGTTCGATGAGCCCCGCCTCCGTGAGGCGGTCGGCGACCTTGGTGGTGCCCGCCGTGGTGAAGCCCAGCGTCCCTGCGAGCCGGTACATCGGCGCCGACCGCTCCGGCGTGGTCATCAGGAACCACAGCGCCTGGAACGAGGACGGGGCCAGCCCCGACCGCGCCTCGACGTCCGCCAGCAACTGGTCCGTGAGCCGCCGGAAGCCCGACTGCAGCGCGTCCCACCGCGCGAGCAGGTGCAGGTCGGCGGTGTCCGGGCACCGGCCGTCCGTCTCCGCGTGGATCTCCGCCGTCACATTGCCCAGGGTACCAACGCCAGCTATTGTCTAACTGGCTACTTAATATCTGGCGAGCTATTGAAGGGTGCGACACCCCATGAGCGACTCGACGACCACCCCCACCGGTCTGCGCACGGGCTCCTGGGCCCTCGACCCCGCGGGCTCGGCCGTGCGGCTCACGCACCGGACGATGTGGGGCATGGCCACCGTGAAGGGCGCGTTCACCGAGGTCGGCGGCGAGGGCGAACTCGCGGCCGACGGCACCGGGCAGGGCACCCTGACCGTGGGTGCCGCCTCCCTGGACACCGGCAACAAGCAGCGCGACACCCACCTGCACTCCGCCGACTTCCTCGACGTCGAGACCCACCCGGCGATCGTCTTCACCGCCCGCCGGGTCACCGCCGGCCCCGACGGCGCCCTCTCCGTCGACGGCGAGCTGACCGTCCGCGGCACCACCCGTCCGCTCGCCCTCACCGGGCGCGTCGAGTCCTCCTCCGCCGACGCCGTCGTGCTCACCGCCGATGCGGTCGTCGACCGGGCCGACTTCGGCCTCACCTGGAACCGGATGGGCATGATCAAGGGCGCCGCGACCCTCTCGGTCGCCGCCCGCTTCGTCCATCACGGCTGATCCCGCCGTTCACGAGGGGGCGGAAGCGGACATCACCGCTCACGCCCCAACTACCCCTTCGGCAAACGAAGTCGCGCCTTGCTACTTGTGTGGAAACCGTGAAAGGCTCCCCGCACCACCAGGCGCAGGCGCAACCGCCTCCCGACGCCGAAGGGTTGGTTCACCACTCGATGACTGCCCCAGCCCCGGTCCCCGAGGCCGTACCGCTGTCCGAGTACTGGGCGGAAGCGCTGTGCTTCGCCCAGCTCTGCTCGCTCTCCCCCGAGGACGGTGGCCGACTGGCCGCCGACGCGTTCGACCGCGGCCTGGACCTGACGCCCGACGCGGCGGACGGCGCACCCGGACCGGGGCTGCCGCCCCTGCCGCTGCTGCTGACCGCCGTACGGGACACCGCCGCGTCCTGGCAGGCCCGGGGCGAGGGCGACAGCCTGCAGCCGGAGTTCCGCATCTGGCTCAACGCGGAACGCGCCGCGCGCCGGGGCAGGGCACCGCGCCCGGAACCGCTGGCCCTGCGCGGACTGCGCGCCATGGCGGAACCGGACGCGGCACTGCTGTGGTCCGCCGAGGTCGAGTGCCGCCCCGCGGCCGTGACCGCACACGCGCTGGGCGTGGACGTCACCGCGGTGGAGCGGGAGACCGACCGGGCGCGCGAGGACTTCCGCGCCCGCTGCCTCCGCGCCCACCAGGAGGAACCGCCCTCCGACGAGTGCCAGGGGTACGCCCGGCTGCTGGACGCGGCCACCCGGATGCCCGTCGAGGCGGCGCCCGAGGACCTGCGCCGGCACCTGCGCGGGTGCGCCGAGTGCGCGCGGGCGGCCGTGTGCCTGACCCCGCTCGGCGGCGGGCTGCCCGAGGCGCTGGCCGAAGGGGTGCTGGGCTGGGCGGGGCCCGCCTATCTGGAGGCCCGGCGCCGGAGCGCAGGCAGGGGCGCCGCCGCGGCCCCGCCGTCGCGGCGGGCCGCGCGCGCCGCCCGTGCCGCACGGGCGAGGACCCGCGTCCCCGCGGGCAGGGCCGCCGTGGCCGGGGCGGTCGCGGTGCTCGCCGCCGTGATCTGCCTGACGGCCCTGGTCACCACCGACGACTCCGCCCCCCGGTCCGCCCGGGCCCTTCCGACGGCCCAGGGCGGCAAGGTCGGCACCGCCCCGGACGGTCCCGGTTTCCCCCCGCTGCCGTCGCCGGGCGCGTCGGGCGCCTCCGGGGCGCCGGAGCCCGCGCAGAGCGCGCCGTTCCCCGAGGAGATCGGGCCCTCCGCCGCCGAGCACACCATCCCCGCCGCCGATCGCGCACCGTCCTCCGCCGCGCCGCCCGCGCACGACGCCCCGGAGGAGCCGGCGCCGTCCTGCACGATCACCTACGAGGTGGACGAGCAGTGGTACGACGGCTTCCAGGCCACGGTCACCCTGACGACCCGCAAGGACCTCGACGACTGGAGGGTCGGCTGGAGGTACTCCGACGGCCGGCGCGTCACGCAGATGTGGGACGCCGACTTCGCCCAGCGCGGCGGATCGGTCACCGCCCGGGCCAAGGGGTACAACCGGTCGGTGCGGGCGGGCGGTTCGGTCAGCTTCGGGCTGGTCGGCACCCGGCCCGGCGTCTCCGCCCCGCCCACCGGCTTCACCCTCGACGGCGCGTCCTGCGCCACCGGCTGACGCATCCCGCCGCGCCCCGACGCGACCGGGCCGGAGGGGCGGTCACGATTCCGCCCCTCCGGCCCGTACGGCCCGGCTCCTGAGGACTAGCTCAGACCGTTGTTGATCGCGGTGATCAGCTCACCGTTGCCGGTGTCGCCGCTGAACTCCCAGAAGAACGCGCCGCCGAGGCCCTGGTTCTTCACGTAGGCCATCTTGCCCGCGATGGTCGACGGGGTGTCGTAGCTCCACCAGTTGTTGCCGCAGTGGGCGTACGCGGTGCCCGCGACGGTGCCGGTGGCCGGGCAGGTGTTCTTGAGGACCTTGTAGTCCTCGTTGCCCGCCTCGTACGTACCGGGAGCGGCGCCGGTCGCGGAACCGCCCGGCGCGGACTGCGTGACGCCGGTCCAGCCGCGCCCGTAGAAGCCGATGCCCAGGTTGAGCTTGTTCGACGCGATGCCCTTGCCCTTCAGCTTCTGGATCGCCGCGTCGGAGTAGAAGCCGGCGATCGGAATGCCGCTGTAGGAGGTGAGCGGGGAGTGCGGGGCGGTCGGGCCGTCCGCGTCGAAGGCGCCGAAGTAGTCGTACGTCATCACGTTGTAGTAGTTGACGTACTGGGCGGCGCCCGCGTAGTCGGCCGCGTCGATCTTGCCGCCGTTGGTGCCGTCGGCGGTGATGGCCGCGGTGACCAGGTTGTTGGAGCCGAACCTGGTGCGCAGCGCGGACATCAGCGTCTTGAAGGACGAGGCCCCGCTGGTGTCGCAGGACAGACCGCAGGCGTTGGGGTACTCCCAGTCGATGTCGATGCCGTCGAAGACGTCGGCCCAGCGCGGGTCCTCGACCAGGTTGTAGCAGGAGTTGGCGAAGGCGGTCGGGTTGGCGGCCGCCTGGCCGAAGCCGCCGGACCAGGTCCAGCCGCCGAAGGACCAGAGGATCTTGATGTTCGGGTACTGCTTCTTCAGCTTGCGCAGCTGGTTGAAGCTGCCGCGCAGGGCGCCGGTGTCCCAGGTGTCGGCGACGCCGTCGACGCTCTGGTCGGCGGTGTAGGCCTTGTCGTAGTCGGCGTAGGCGTCGCCGATCGCGCACTGGCCGTTGGTGACGTTGCCGAAGGCGTAGTTGATGTGGGTCAGCTTGCTCGCCGAGCCGGAGGTCACCAGGTTCTTGACGTGGTAGTTGCGGCCGTAGACGCCCCATTCGGCGAAGTAGCCGAGGCGGATCTTGTTCCCCGCGGGGCCGGTGGGGGTCGGCGTCGGGGTG
>NZ_JARAVK010000261.1:0-12400 GCF_033792765.1 Streptomyces sp. PA03-6a
CTCCCCGTACCCGCGCGGCCCCCCGCGCCCGCACCCGCACCCTGACGGGGGGGTTGTCCCATGCCCTGGCGCGGGCCGTGGCCCTGCCCCGAACCGGTTCCGTGCGTGCCGTACGGCTGCGGCGTGGGCGGCCCAGCGGCCCGCCGGCCGCCTGGCGGCGGGGGCGGCTGCTGCGCGCCGCGCCGGGCGGCGGCCCGGCCGTCGCCGGGCGACTGCGGCGGCTTGCGACGGTGCTCGCTCATGAACAGCTACTCCTAGGACAGGCGGAATCGCCTGAAAGCGGCAGTTGATTTCCGGTCCCCCCGGCGTGCGATGACCGCACTGCACCAGGGACAAGGACGCTCACTGGCGTCACACGGTTCCCGGTGCTCTGCATGGCGAACAGAGTACGCACGGTCAAAAGAGGTTCTAGCCAGATGTTCATCACATTCCGGGCGGTTGACGGTGGACGGATTTCGTGATGTGACGCCGGTCACCGTGAGCCGTCTTGCCGTACCGGGGAACTCGTTCTATCGTCTCGATGTATCGAGTCGATACATCACGGCGAGATAAGAGGCGACGAAGGCACGGACGGGAGGGACACGAGGGCATGAGCAAACGCTCCGGCATCCTCGAGTTCGCCGTCCTGGGCCTGCTGCGCGAATCCCCGATGCACGGTTACGAGCTGCGCAAGCGGCTCAACACCTCGCTCGGTGTGTTCCGCGCGTTCAGCTACGGCAGCCTCTACCCCTGCCTCAAGACACTGGTCACCCAGGGCTATCTGGTCGAGGAGACCGGCCCTGACCCCGATCCGCTCGCCGCGCCGCTGGCCGGCCGACGGGCCAAGATCGTGTACCGGTTGACGGCGGCCGGCAAGGAGCACTTCGAGGAGCTCCTCGCCCACTCCGGCCCTGACGCGTGGGAGGACGAGCACTTCGCGGCTCGTTTCGCCTTCTTCGGCCAGACGTCCAGGGACGTACGGATGCGTGTCCTCGAGGGGCGGCGCAGCCGCCTCGAGGAGCGCCTGGAGAAGATGCGCGCGTCCCTCGCGCGTACCCGTGAGCGGCTCGACGACTACACGCTCGAGCTGCAGCGGCACGGCATGGAGTCGGTGGAGCGAGAGGTCCGCTGGCTGAACGAGCTGATCGAGACCGAGCGGGCGGGGCGCGACAAGCAGCCCCCGGCCGTTCCGTCCGCCGATGCCGAGCAGGACAACCAACAGGAAAACGGCGGACCCGGCACGCGCCGGGGACCCGCGTGACGATTACACAGGGAGCAACCGGAATGGGTTCGGTTCGCGTAGCCATCGTTGGCGTGGGCAACTGCGCCGCTTCGCTGGTGCAGGGTGTCGAGTACTACAAGGACGCCGACCCGGGCACCCGCGTGCCCGGCCTCATGCACGTGCAGTTCGGCGACTACCACGTGCGTGACGTCGAGTTCGTGGCGGCCTTCGACGTGGACGCGAAGAAGGTCGGCCTCGACCTCGCGGACGCCATCGGTGCCAGCGAGAACAACACCATCAAGATCTGCGACGTGCCGCAGAAGGGCCTGACCGTCCAGCGCGGCCACACCCTGGACGGTCTCGGCAAGTACTACCGCGAGACCATCGAGGAGTCCGCCGAGGAGCCGGTGGACGTCGTGCAGATCCTCAAGGACCGCCAGGTCGACGTGCTGGTCTGCTACCTGCCCGTGGGTTCCGAGGACGCGGCGAAGTTCTACGCTCAGTGCGCCATCGACGCCAAGGTCGCCTTCGTCAACGCGCTCCCGGTCTTCATCGCCGGTACCAAGGAGTGGGCGGACAAGTTCACCGAGGCCGGTGTGCCGATCGTCGGTGACGACATCAAGTCGCAGGTCGGCGCCACCATCACGCACCGCGTGCTGACCAAGCTCTTCGAGGACCGCGGTGTCATCGTCGAGCGCACCATGCAGCTGAACGTCGGCGGCAACATGGACTTCAAGAACATGCTCGAGCGCGAGCGCCTGGAGTCCAAGAAGATCTCCAAGACGCAGGCCGTCACCTCCCAGATCCCCGACCGCGACCTGGGTGAGAAGAACGTCCACATCGGCCCCTCGGACTACGTGGCCTGGCTGGACGACCGCAAGTGGGCGTACGTCCGTCTCGAGGGCCGTGCCTTCGGCGACGTGCCGCTGAACCTGGAGTACAAGCTCGAGGTCTGGGACTCCCCGAACTCCGCGGGTGTCATCATCGACGCGCTGCGCGCGGCGAAGATCGCCAAGGACCGCGGCATCGGCGGCCCGATCCTGTCGGCGTCCTCCTACTTCATGAAGTCCCCGCCGGTGCAGTACTTCGACGACGAGGCCCGCGAGAACGTGGAGAAGTTCATCCGCGGCGAGGTCGAGCGCTGAACAGCGGCTTAACCCCCGTCGCCACTCGTCGTACGACGCGACCGCACAGGCCCCCGGGTATGGCACCCGGGGGCCTGTGCGTCATGTGAGGCTGTGCGCATGCCCGTTGTCCGTGATCTCCGTGTGCTGCTGCGCTTCCGGGACTTCCGCCGGCTGCTGACGGTGCGGCTGCTGTCCCAGCTCTCCGACGGGGTCTTCCAGGTGGCGCTGGCGGCCTACGTGGTCTTCTCCCCGGAGAAGCAGGCCTCGCCGGCCGCGATCGCCTCCGCGATGGCGGTCCTGCTGCTGCCGTACTCGCTCCTGGGGCCGTTCACGGGCGTCCTGCTGGACCGCTGGCGGCGCCGGCAGGTCCTCCTCCACTGCAACCTGCTGCGGGCGGCGCTCTCCGTCGGCACCGCCGTGCTGATGCTGCTGCGCGTCCCGGACTGGCTCTTCTACCTGTCCGCCCTCTCGGTCACCGGCATCAACCGCTTCGTGCTCGCTGGCCTGTCGGCCGCCCTGCCCCGGGTCGTCGACGGGGAGCGCCTGGTCATGGCGAACGCGCTGTCCCCGACCGCCGGCACGCTCGCGGCCACCGCCGGCGGGGGAGCGGCCTTCCTGGTGCACCTGGTGATGGCCGAGGGCACCCGCTCCGACGTCCTGGTCGTGGTGCTGGGCGCCGTCCTCTACCTCTGTGCCGGGCTCGCCGCACTCACCCTGGGGCGGGACCTGCTGGGGCCGGACCCGTCCCGTATCCAGCCGCGGGTGGGCGAGGCGCTGCTCAGCACCTTCCGCGGCCTGGTGCACGGCTTGGGGCATCTGCGCCGGCGGCCGCGCGCCGCACGCGCCCTGGTCGCGATGACGGCGATGCGCTTCTGCTACGGCGGGCTCACGGTGACGGTGCTGATGCTCTGCCGCTACGCCTGGGCGGGATCCGACGGGACCGGCCGTGGAACGGCGGACGGACTGGCGCTGCTCGGGCTGGCGGTCGCCGTCTCGGGTGCGGGCTTCTTCGCGGCGGCCGTGCTCACCCCCTGGGCCACGGGCCGCTTCGGCACCTTCGGATGGATCACCGTCTGCGCGGGTTCGGCCGCCGTCCTGCTTCCCGCACTGGGCCTCCCCTTCGAGCCGGCGCCGGTGCTGGCGGCGGCCTTCGTGCTGGGGCTGGCCACCCAGGGGGCGAAGATCGCCACCGACACGGTGGTCCAGTCCTCGATCGACGACGCCTACCGGGGGCGCATCTTCTCGATCTACGACGTGCTGTTCAACGTCGCCTTCGTCGGCGCCGCAGCCATCTGCGCGCTGGTCCTCCCGTCGGACGGCCGCTCCGTGGGGCTCCTCCTCGGGCTCTCCGCGGTCTACGCGGCGGTGGCGGTCGGCACCGCCGGGACTCCGCGCCGTTTCACGTGAAACACGAAGATCACCCCGCGTCCGCCCGTTTCACGTGAAACACATGCCCCGGCGGATGGGCTGTCCGACCCCTCCAGTAACGTTCGCGCGTTCACAGGAACTGACAGGTTCATCCCAGGGAGGGGAACGACCATGGCGACTCCGCCGCCCGACAACACCAACATTCCGGCCCCGCAAGGCCAGCCCGGCGCCTTCCCGCCGCCCCAGGGCCAGCCCGGCGCCTTCCCGCCCCCGCAGGGTCAGCCCGGCGCCTTCCCGCCGCCGGCCGCCCCGCCGCGGCGCGGCAAGAACATCGGCAAGCGCATCATCGGCGTGATCGTCACCATCGTGGTCATCATCGGCGTGCGGTTCGCCTTCTCCCAGTTCGACCAGACCGACGCCGAGACGTCGAAGGTCGGCAGCTGCCTCCACAACAAGGGCACCGAGCAGAGCCCGGACCTGGTGGACGTCGACTGCTCCTCCGGCGATGCACAGTTCAAGATCGTCAAGAAGTTCGACGACTCGACCGACCAGAAGCAGTGTGAGTCCGTCAACGAGTCGGACGTCTACTACACCCAGTCCGGGACCGACTTCAACAACGTGGTGCTCTGCCTGCAGACCATCAGCAAGTGACGGGACGGGCGTTAAGGCCGAGGGGGTCGTGTTTCACGTGAAACACGACCCCCTCGGCACGTGCACGGCCCGGACACGGTGACGCTCAGCCCTGCGCGGCCCACCACTCCTTCAGTGCGGCCACAGCGGCCTCCTCACCCAGCGGACCGTTCTCCAGGCGCAGCTCCAGCAGGTGGTTGTACGCCTTGCCGACCTGGGGACCCGGGGGGATGCCCAGGACCTCCATGATCCGGTTGCCGTCCAGGTCCGGCCGGATCGCGTCCAGCTCCTCCTGGTCCTTCAGCTGCGCGATGCGCTCCTCGAGCCCGTCGTAGGTGCGCGACAGAGCCCCCGCCTTGCGCTTGTTGCGGGTCGTGCAGTCGGAGCGGGTCAGCTTGTGCAGCCGGTCGAGCAGCGGTCCGGCGTCCCGGACGTAGCGCCGGACGGCGGAGTCGGTCCATTCCCCGGTCCCGTAGCCGTGGAAGCGCAGGTGCAGCTCGACCAGCCGGGCGACGTCCTTGACGGTGTCGTTCGGGTACTTGAGCTTGGTCAGCCGTCCCTTGGTCATCTTGGCGCCGACCACCTCGTGGTGGTGGAAGGAGACCCGTCCGTCGGGCTCGAAGCGCCGGGTCCGCGGCTTGCCGATGTCGTGCAGCAGCGCCGCGAGGCGCAGCACGAGGTCCGGCCCCTCCGTCTCCAGTGCCATCGCCTGGTCCAGGACGGTCAGCGTGTGCTCGTAGACGTCCTTGTGGCGGTGGTGCTCGTCACGCTCCAGGCGCAGCGCCGGCAGCTCCGGGAGGACCCGTGCTGCCAGACCGGTCTCCACCAGCAGCTGCAGGCCCTTGCGGGGGTGGTCGGAGACGACCAGCTTGTTGAGCTCGTCCCGGATCCGCTCGGCGGAGACGATCTCGATGCGGTCGGCCATCTCCGTCATCGCCGTCACGACCTCGGGAGCCACCTCGAAGTCCAGCTGGGCGGCGAAGCGCGCGGCGCGCATCATCCGCAGCGGATCGTCGGAGAAGGACTCCTCCGGGGTGCCCGGAGTGCGCAGCACGCGCTGGGCGAGGTCACCGAGCCCGCCGTACGGGTCGACGAACTCCGCCTCCGGCAGGGAGACCGCCATCGCGTTGACGGTGAAGTCCCGGCGGACCAGGTCCTCCTCGATGGTCTCCCCGTACGAGACCTCCGGCTTGCGCGAGGTGCGGTCGTAGGCCTCGGAGCGGTAGGTCGTCACTTCGATCTGGTAGCCGTACTTCCGGCAGCCGACCGTGCCGAAGGCGATGCCCACCTCCCAGACGGCCTCCGCCCACCCGCGGATGATCTTCAGTACCTGGTCGGGCCGGGCGTCGGTCGTGAAGTCGAGGTCGTTGCCGAGCCTGCCGAGCAGGGTGTCGCGGACCGAGCCGCCGACGAGGGCAAGCCGGAATCCGGCGTCCTTGAAGCGACGGCCGAGCTCTTCGGCCACCGGCGCGATCACCGGCGCGGTCTTCAGGGTCTGGGGGGCGTTGTTGGCATTCGGCACAACAGAAAAGGGTACGTGGCCATGCGCCCCGCGGCGGACCGGTTTACCGGCATCCGCGATCTTGTCGACGCCTCCGCGCCCCCGGACTGTATCGATCTTGTGGCCCACTCACAGCACTTTGGGTCATCGAGCATCGTTACCATTCCAGGACGCACATCCGATGACGACGAGGGACGGCCAGCGCGTGGGCGAGGCGGCACAGCACCCCGGAGGCACTCCGGCCCGTTCGAGGCTGCGCCGGGCCACGGCACTGCTCGTGGGCGCCACCCTGTTCACCGGCCTGGTCCAGGCCCGTACGGCCCCCGCGGCGCACGCGGAGGGCTCCGACGGCCGGGCCGTGGACGTGTCGGTGAACTCACTGTCCCCCACCGTGCCCGCCAAGGGCGACACCCTCACGGTGACCGGCACCGTCACGAACAAGAGCAAGCACGCCGTCAGCGGTGCCCACGTGGGCGTGGAGATCGCCCCTCAGGGCCCGCTGGGCAGCCGCAGCGCCATCAACGGCACCTCCACCAGCGCACCCCACACCGCGGCCGACGGCGAGGAGGTCCCCGGGCACACCGTGCCCGTCGACGACCTGCCGGCTGGCATCAGCCGCAGCTTCACCCTGAAGGTCCAGGTCAAGGACCTGGACCTGGGCCGGGACGGCGTCTACCAGCTCGGGGTCTCCCTCACCGGGCAGACCAGGGACCGCGGCTACGACGAGTACCTGGGGATCGAGCGGACCTTCCTCCCCTGGTACCCGGACGGGGACGCCAAGCCGACCCGCTACACCTTCCTGTGGCCGCTGATCGACCGCCCGCACCTCGCCGTGCGCAGCGAGAGCGACGACCAGCAGAGCCCGATCTTCCTCAACGACGACCTCGCCGGGGACCTGGCGCCCGGCGGCCGTCTGCAGCAGATGGTGGCGCTCGGCCGGGACCTGCCCGTCACGTGGGTCATCGACCCGGACCTGCTCGCCACGGTCGACGCGATGACGCGCCGGTACCAGGTCGCGGGGCCCGAAGGTGATCTCGACCACACCACGTCCGGCACCGGCACCGACGACGCGAAGCGCTGGCTGAACAGCCTCAAGGAGGCCGTCGCCGGGGACGAGGTCGTCGCCCTGCCCTTCGCCGACCCCGACCTCGCCTCGATCGCGCACCACGGCAAGAGCGTCCCGGGCACCCTGAACCACCTCAAGACCGCCACGGAGCTCGCGACCACGACGGTGGAGACCGTCCTCAACGGCGTGGTCACCCCCGCCACGGACGTCTCCTGGCCCGTGGAGGGCGCCGTCGACCCCTCCATCGTCGACGTGGCCACCTCGGCCGGCGCCGACAAGGTGATCGCCCGCAGCGACAGCCTCGGCGAGCCCGGCGGCCTCAGGTACACCCCCACCTCGGCGCGGCCCATCGGCGGGGGCACCACGGCCGTGGTCGCCGATTCCGGGCTCTCCAAGGCCTTCCAGGGCGACATGACGTCGGCCGGGACCTCGACCCTCGCGGTGCAGAAGTACCTGGCCCAGACGCTCATGATCACGATGCAGGCGCCCGACCGGCAGCGCAGCATCGTCGTCGCCCCGCAGCGCATGGCCAAGGCCTCACAGGCGCAGGCCATGGCCCAGGCCATCACGGAGGTCGCCGCCGGCGGCTGGGCCGAGACCGTCGACTTCTCCGCGGCGGCGAAGGCCACCCCCGACCCCAAGGCCAACCGCACGGTGCCCGGTACCGGGTCCTACCCCAAGCGCCTGCGCAAGCAGGAACTGAGCACCGCGGCCTTCCGCCAGATCCAGGCGACCCAGGGCGAGCTCGACGACTTCATGGCCCTCCTGAGCAAGCCCGACCGGGTGCGGACCCCCTTCGGCAACGCGCTGATGCGCTCGATGTCCACCGAGTGGCGCGGCTCCCCCCGGGGGTCGGCCGCCTACCGCACGGCCATCTTCGACTACCTGTCCGACCTGATGAGCCTGGTCTACCTGCTCCCCAAGACCGGGACGCTCACGCTGTCGGGCCGCAGCGGCACCATCCCGGTGACCGTGAAAAACGAGCTCGGCCAGACCGTGCAGGGCCTGGAGCTGCGCCTCACGTCCAGCCAGGGCAACAGCCTCGACCCGGGCGAAGCGCAGCCCGTGACCGTGGAGGGCGGCCACACCCGCTCCCTGAAGTTCGAGGGCACCGCCGCCCGCAACGGACTGAACACGGTCACCGCCCAGCTCTACACGGCGGACGGCGCCAGGTTCGGCTACCCCATCACCTTCCAGGTGGATGTCACCTCCATCACATCCACCGTCATGCTGGTGATCGCCGCCGGGCTCCTGCTGCTCGTGCTGGCGGGCGTCCGGATGTACCACCAGCGCAAGCGCCGCGCGGCCGCCGGGGGCGAGGACGGCGACACGGATCCGTCCGAGGACGACGCGGACCCGTCCGGGGACGGGGACACGGGCGAGGACGAGGACGACGCCGCAGAGGGCACCATGGGTGACCGGGACGGCGTCGAGGACGAGCAGCCGGGTGACCTGGCGCCGGACACCTCCCCGGAAAGTACGGACCCGTCCGGGACGGGTGAGAAGGTGGACCGATAGCCAGCGAGCCATGGCCGATGAGGTGGGGCAGAGATGAACGCACCGTACGACGGTGAGCGCGAACGGGAAGCCGGGGAGCGGTTCCCCGAGCAGCCCGGGCAGTACCCTGCCGCGCCCGACCCGTACCTGCAGGACACCTACGCCCGCGACCCGTACCAGCGGCAGGATCCGACCGCGCAGGACCCGGTGGGCGAGGCGCTGTACGACCGCACCGCGCACCCGCCGGCCCAGCCCCATGCCTACGGCCCGCCGTACGCGCACCAGGAGCCGTACCGCATGCCCTACGCCGACGACGCCAACACCCGGTACGTCGGCGTCGACGAGCTGGTCTCCCACGCCCCGGACGAGGACGGGAGGCCGGCGCGGCCGGACGAGTACGCCCACCTCTTCCGTGACGAGCCGGTGCAGACGGCCCCGGCGGAGCCCGAGCCCGCGGTGGAGCCCGTGGCCGGGAAGTCCGGCGGACGGGCCGGCAGCATCCTCAAGTCCAGCGCGCTCATGGCGGCCGGCACCCTCGTCTCCCGGGTCACCGGATTCCTCCGCACCCTGGTCATGGCGGCCGCGATCGGCGTCGGCACGCTGAACGACGGCTACCAGGTCGCCAACACCCTGCCCACGATGATCTACATCCTGGTCGGCGGCGGCGCCCTCAACGCGGTCTTCATCCCGCAGCTGGTACGGGCCATGAAGAACGACGACGACGGCGGCGAGGCGTACGCCAACCGCCTGCTCACCCTGGTCGTCGTCGGCCTGGCGGCCGTCACCGCCGTCTGCGTGATCGCCGCACCGGTCTTCATCCAGGCCATGTCCCACGACATCGCCTCCGACCCGGTCAGGTTCGAGGTCGCGGTCACCTTCGCCCGCTACTGCATCCCCACCATGTTCTTCATGGGGGTGCACGTCGTGCTCGGGCAGATCCTCAACGCCCGCGGCCGCTTCGGCGCGATGATGTGGACCCCGGTCCTCAACAACGTCGTCATCATCGCCACCTTCGGCGCCTTCATCTGGGCCTTCGGCTCCTTCACCGACACGCGCGTCTCCTCCGGGACCATCACCCCCGACGGGGTCCGGCTGCTGGGCCTCGGCACCCTGCTGGGCCTGGCGGTGCAGGCGCTGGCGATGCTCCCCTACCTGCGCGACGCCGGGTTCCGGATCCGGCCGCGTTTCGACTGGCGCGGCCACGGCCTCGGCCACGCGGCGAAGCTGGCCAAGTGGACCTTCTTCTTCGTCCTCGCCAACCAGGTCGGCATGATCGTCCTCACCCAGTTCGCCACGGCGGCGGGCGCGGCGGCCGAGAAGACGGGCCACGAGGGCGCCGGCATCACCGGCTTCAACTACGCGCTGCTCCTGTGGCAGATGCCGCAGGCCATCATCACCGTCTCCGTGATGACCGCCGTGCTGCCGCGGATCTCGCGCGCCGCGGCCGACGGTGACGCCGCCGCCGTCCGCGACGACCTCTCCTACGGCCTGCGGACCTCGGGCGTGGCCGTCGTGCCCGCCGCGTTCGCCTTCCTCGCCCTCGGCCTCCCCATGGCCACCCTGCTCTACAGCAGCTCCGGAGAGGGCGCCCTGAACATCGGCTACATCCTGATGGCCTTCGGCCTCGGGCTGATCCCGTTCTCGGTGCAGTACATCGTCCTGCGCGGCTTCTACGCGTACGAGGACACCCGCACCCCCTTCTACAACACGGTCATCGTCGCCGCCTGCAACGCCGTCGCGGCCGCCGTCTGCTACTTCGTGCTCCCCGCCCGCTGGGCCGTGGTCGGCATGGCTGCCGGGTACGGCCTCGCCTATACGATCGGCGTCGGAGTGGCGGTCAAGCGGCTGCGCAGGCGCCTCGGCGGCGACATCGACGGCAAGCGCGTGGTCCGCACGTACGCCAGGCTCTTCGGTGCGTGCATCCCCGCCGCTGCGGGCGCCGGTGCCGTCGTCTACGGTGTCTCGCAATCGCTGGGTCACGGCGCTGCCGCATCGTTGCTGTCGCTGGTGCTCGGCGCCCTTGTGCTGGGCGGGATCTTCTTCATCGCCGCCAAGCGCATGCGCGTCGAGGAACTGACGGCCATGGTCGGCATGGTCAGGGGCCGGCTGGGCCGCTGACGGCGCCCAGCGCGCAACCTTCGTGGGCCGTCGTGTGTCGTGCATAGCGGTGGACTGTTGGCACAATTGTCCTCGGCTGTGTTGTCAGATCTTGCAACGGATGGGGAGGCAGGAACGACGGTGGCGGAACGGAGCACGGCTGCCGTCGGAGTGGCCAACGAGGGCGGCGAAGAGCAGCTCGCCGCCCACACGGACGGGGCCACGGCCGACGAGGCGACGGACCGGAGCGAAGAGCAGGACGCGCCAGAGCAGACCATCCCCGAGGAGACAGCACCGACCAAGTCCGAGCCGCCGGAGCTCCACAGCGGCCACAAGCTCGCCAAGCGCTACCGCCTGGAAGAGTGCCTCACCCGTTCCGACGGCTTCAGCAGCTGGCGGGCCGTCGACGAGAAGCTGCGCCGCGCCGTGGGCATCCACACCCTGCCCGCCGACCACGGCCGGGCCCGTTCGGTGCTGGCTGCGGCCCGCTCCGCCGCCCTGCTCGGTGACCCCCGTTTCGTCCAGGTCCTCGACGCGGTCGAGGAGAACGACCTCGTCTACGTCATCCACGAGTGGCTCCCGGACGCGCGCGAACTGACCGCCCTGATCACCGCCGACCCGCTGGAGCCGCACGAGGCCTACCAGATGGTCAGCCAGATCTCCCAGGCCATGGCGGCCGCCCACCGTGAGGGCCTGGCCCATCTGCGACTCGGCCCCGACGCCGTCCTGCGCACCGACTCCGGCCAGTACCGCATCCGCGGTCTGGCCGTCGCCGCCGCGTTGCGCGGGATCTCCTCCGAGCGCCCGCAGCGGGAGGACACCGAGGCCATCGGAGCCCTCCTGTACGCCTCGCTCACCCAGCGCTGGCCGTACCCGGAGGACGACCACGGGCTCACCGGCCTCCCCAAGGACATCGGCCTGGTCGCGCCCGACCAGGTGCGGGCAGGGGTCCACCGCGGGCTGTCGGAGCTGGCCATGCGTGCCCTGGTCAACGACGGGGCGACGGCCTCCCGTGAGCCGGAGCCCTGCACCACCCCCGAGGAGCTGGCCAAGGCCGTCACCGCGATCGCCAAGATCCGGCCGCCCGAGTCGGCGATGACGCCCTACTCGCGCACCACCTACCAGCAGGGCTCCTACCGCCAGACCGGCGCGGGCCCCGCGTCCACCGGCGGCACGACGTCCCTCCCCGCCGCGCCGCCCCCGGCCCTGCCCGGCCGCACCGGCAAGGCCCTCAAGTGGTCCGTCTCGGCCCTCCTCATCGTCGCCCTCGGCCTCGGCAGCTGGCAGCTCGCGGAGACGCTGATGGACCGCGAGAACCAGGCGAAGTCCGGAGGGACCTCCACCTCCCACAACACGGGCGGCGACGGCGGCAGCGACAACGGCGGCGCGAACCAAGTGACGCTGAAGCCGCTGCCGATCCAGGGGGCGGCCGAGTACGCGCCGTACGGGGGAGCCCAGCACCCCAACGACGTCGGGGCCACGTACGACAGCAAGACGTCCACGTACTGGCGCACGAACAGCTTCAGCGACGGCCCCGAATTCGCCCCCTCCGTCAAGAAGGGCGTGGGCATCGCCTACGACCTGGGAGCGGCAAGGAAACTCGGGCAGGCTTCGATAGACCTCTACTACGGTGGCGACCACACGACGGTCACGCTCTACGCGGCCGACTCGCTGAACACCACGGCCAAGCCGAACCAGCTGAAGAAGCTCGCCACCGTCACGACCAAGGGCAAGGCGGCGACACTCACCCTGAAGGCACCCGCGGAGGCGCGCTATGTCGTCGTCTGGCTGACCGCTCTTCCCCATTCACAGGCCGACGGCTTTTCGGGCGCCGGCTACAAGCAGGCCATCACCAATGTGAGGTTCGAGGGGCAGTAGCCCCGCGGGGAGGGGGACGGTGGGCACGCAAGGAA
>NZ_JARAVK010000262.1:0-12327 GCF_033792765.1 Streptomyces sp. PA03-6a
CGCCGGCGGCCTTCTGCGGCCCGGTGGCCGACCCCGCCGGTCCCGGCCACCGGGCCGCAGAAGGCCGCCGGCGCGAAGCCCGCACGTGGGGGGAGGACCGCCGGCGCGGAACCCGCGGCCGAGGGCGCCCGCCCGGCCGCCGCGGACCGCCCGCGACCGGACGCGTCCGGCTCCTCCGAGGCCGTCGCGCGGGGCTACGACCCCGCCGGGTCCGGGCGGCCGGCCGCCTCGGGCACCGCGCCGCGCACCGCGCCCCCCGCGGGGGTCGGCCACCAGGCGCCGCCGCCCGCGCCCGAGGTCGCGCCGGCCGCCGGCCCCGTGACCGGCGATGTGCCCCCGGCCCCGGAGCTCGACCCCGGCGAACGGCGCCGGTTGCTGGACGGCGCCCACCACGACCCGCACGGGCTGCTCGGCGTCCACCGCGTGGCGGACGGCCTGGCCTTCCGGGCACTGCGGCCGTACGCGCGGAGCGTGGCCGTCGTCACCGGCGACGGGGCGCGGACGGCGCTGCACCACGAGGGCGACGGGCTGTTCAGCGGTGTGCTGCCGCTGACCGAGGTCCCCGCGTACCGGCTGGCCGTCAGCTACGACGGCGACGAGCGCGAGGTGCACGACCCGTACCGCTTCCTGCCGGCGCTCGGCGAGTTCGACCTGCACCTGATCAACGAGGGGCGGCACGAACAGCTGTGGAAGGCGCTCGGCGCCGAGCCGATGACCCATGAGGGCGTCACCGGCACCCGGTTCACCGTGTGGGCGCCCAACGCGCGCGGGGTGCGGGTGGTCGGCGACTTCACCTGCTGGGACGGCACCGCCTTCCCGATGCGCTCACTGGGCTCGTCCGGCGTGTGGGAGCTGTTCCTGCCCGAGGTCGGCGAGGGGCAGCGCTACAAGTTCGAGGTCTGCGGGCCGGACGGCGGGCGGCGGCTCAAGGCCGACCCGATGGCCCGCCGCACCGAGACACCGCCCGCCACCGCCTCCGTCGTCACCGCGTCCCGCCACGAGTGGCAGGACACCGACTGGATGGCCTCGCGCGGCCGCGTGCCCGTGCACGAGGCGCCCTTGTCGGTGTACGAGGTGCACCTCGCCTCGTGGCGGCCGGGGCTGTCGTACCGCGAACTGGCCGAGCAGCTCCCGGCGTACGTGCGCGACCTGGGCTTCACGCACGTGGAACTGATGCCGGTCGCCGAGCACCCCTTCGGCGGCTCGTGGGGCTACCAGGTCACCTCGTACTACGCCCCCACCGCCCGGATGGGCACCCCGGACGACTTCCGGTACCTGGTGGACGCGCTGCACCGGGCGGGCATCGGCGTCATCATGGACTGGGTGCCGGCCCACTTCCCCAAGGACGACTGGGCGCTGGCGGACTTCGACGGCACCAACCTCTACGAGCACCCCTGGCGCGGGGACCATCCCGACTGGGGGACGCTGGAGTTCGACTTCGGGCGCACCGAGGTCCGCAACTTCCTGGTGGCCAACGCGGTCTACTGGTGCGAGGAGTTCCACATCGACGGGCTGCGGGTGGACGCCGTCGCCTCCATGCTCTACCTGGACTACTCCCGCGAGGACGGCCAGTGGGCGCCGAACGCGTACGGCGGGCGCGAGGACCTGGACGCCGTCGCCTTCCTGCAGGAGATGAACGCGACCGTATACCGGCGCTGCCCCGGTGTCGTCACCATCGCCGAGGAGTCCACCGCCTGGGACGGCGTCACCCGGCCCACCCACCACGTCGGCCCGGCCGGCTTCGGCGGGCTCGGCTTCGGCCTGAAGTGGAACATGGGGTGGATGCACGACTCGCTGGAGTACATCAAGCACGAGCCCGTGCACCGCAAGTACCACCACAACGAGATGACCTTCTCGATGGTGTACGCCTACAGCGAGAACTACGTCCTGCCGATCTCGCACGACGAGGTCGTCCACGGCAAGGGCGCGCTGGTGGCCAAGATGCCCGGCGACTGGTGGCAGCAGCGCGCCGGCCACCGCGCCTACCTCGGCTTCATGTGGGCCCACCCGGGCAAGCAACTGCTCTTCATGGGGCAGGAGTTCGCGCAGGGCGCCGAGTGGTCCCACGACCACGGGCCGGACTGGTGGCTGCTCGACGAGACCTACTCCGCGGCGGGCGACCACCGCGGTGTGCGGGACCTCGTCCGGGACCTCAACACCTGCTACCGGGCCACTCCGGCGCTGTGGCAGCTCGACACCACCCCGGACGGCTTCTCCTGGCTCGACGGCGGCGCAGCCGAGGACAACGTCTTCTCCTTCGTGCGCCTCGACGCCGGGGGGAACCCGCTGGTCGCCGTCAGCAACTTCTCGCCGGTCGTCCGCCACGGCTACCGGATCGGCGTGCCGGACGGGGTGGAGGCGCTGCGGGAGGTGCTCAACACCGACGCCGCCGCGTACGGCGGGAGCGACGTCACCAATCCCGAGCCGCTGAAGTCCGAGCCGGTCGCCTGGAACGGCCGGCGCGAGAGCGTGCAGCTCACCCTGCCGCCGCTGGCCACCGTCTGGCTGCGGCCGGCCTGACCGTACACGTCACGGGATGCCGAGTGCGGCCCGCCTGCGCCACGCCAGGTGCAGGCAGGCCCGCCCCGCGGAATGGGTGCGGGGGTGCCGGGCGTAGCCGAGGACGTTCTCCTCGGTGAAGGGCAGCCCCTGGTGGCCGTGGCCGACCACGATCACGCCCTCCTCGTTGCGCTCGGTCATGCCGCCGAAGACGGTGTCGAAGGTCGCGGCCTCCCACACGCAGACGGTGAGCAGCTCCGGCTTCCAGTTCAGCGGGTCGAGCCCGAGCCCCAGGAAGCTGAAGCGGGCCCGGCCCTCGCGGGCGGCGCGGTTCATGCTCGCGTACGGCTCGTCGGTGTCGTAGTCGAGGGTCGCCCCGCCGACGCCCCCGGCGTCCGGCGCGCCGAGGAACTCCTCCGCGTACTCGCGCATCGTGTTGTGCCACAGGTCCAGGTCGGAGTGCCAGACCGGCAGCACGTCGGCGTGCGGCTGGAACTCCCCGGCGGGGACGACGTGGGTGGTGTTCATGGCGGTGGCCACGCCCTGGGCGTCGCGCCGGTGGAGGAAGAAGTACGCCCGGTCGCCGTCGATCCTGACGGTGAGGGTGCTGACGCCGGACTGTGCGCAGCGGCGGCCCAGGTCGAAGGGGTCCCCCAGCCAGCGGCGGTAGCGGCCGGCCATCGGGGCGTCGCCGTCACGGTGGCGCAGGGCGGCCTCGTAGGCGAGCGGCTCGGCGGTGTCGTACGAATCGAAGTAGCCGGCCAGCGCGAACTCCAGGGCCGGCGCCCCCTCCCCGGGCGTCACCCCGGTCAGCCGGTAGCCGGGCCCGTTGAACCACATCGCGGGCCGGTCGTACTCCCCCACGGCCGAGGCGAAGCCGTCCCGGCGCGGCCAGTAGCCCCGCAGCCTGCGCTTCGCGGCCTCGAACTCCCCCTTCCCCGGCTCCGGTTCGGGCCGCAGGCTCAGCCGCACCCGCGCGGCGGGCAGCGGCTCCTCGGGGATCCACCCCGGCGCCGTGAGCAGCGCCAGCTCCCCGTCCCGCGCGGGATGCGCGGCCAGTCCCGCCTCCGCCAGCTCCGCGCGGTGCTCCTTGAGGTGCCGGCGCACCTCGATGAAGCGGTCGACCGCCCGCTGCCGGTGCACGGTGCGCTGCGGCTCCCACGCCAGATACGCCGCCACGGCCGCCAGTGGCAGGCCGGCCACCGCGGTGAGCGTCCCCACATCCATGCGGCGTTCCTACCAGCGGCGCCGGGGCCGGACAACACTGTTCCCATGGCGGTGACACAGCAACTCGCACGGGTGACGGAGGAGTTCCTGGCCCGATGCCGTACGGCGACCCGGGATGGGACCCGCCGCGCGAGGACGTGCTCGACCTCGACTGGGCACCGGCGCCGCTGAAGAGGGTTTGCCGGGCCGCGGGCGCGGCGGCACCGGCCCTGGCCGCGCTGGAGCGCGCGCTGGACGGCGACCCGGAGGTCGCCATCGCCTTCCCCGACCACCCGGAGGCGGTCGGCGTGTTCGGGCCGCCTCCCGGCGCGGTCGCCCCGGCGGACGTGACCCTGGTCGCGGAGGGTCTGGCGGCGATCGACTGGGACGCGGTGAGGGCGCACGCGGCGGACCACGGGCTGCCGGGCGTCCGTGATCCCTGGGGATACCTGACGGGGCACTTCACCGCGCTGCGCGCCTTCTACGAGCAGGCCGCGCGGCGGGGGCTGTACGTCGTCGTGTGGTGGGACTGAGCCGTCCTCACCACGCGTCGCGTGCGCCGCGGCGTCAGCCGCCGTCGCGCGGGCGCTGCGGCGCGGTCCGCCCGTCGCGCGGGCCCCACGCGTCGATCACGGCCTCGGCCGGATGGCAGCCGAGTACGTACTCCCGCGCCCACCGCGCCGCGCCCTCGAAGCCGGACTCCGCGACGATCCGCGCGGCCGCCGTCTCGCGGTCGTAGACGGTGCGGCGCAGCTGGACGCCGCCCGCGCCCAGGAGCGCCCAGTGGGCGCCGTCGCGGCCGTACGGCATGCCGACGCTCCCGGGGTTGACGACCAGCCGGCCGTGGACGACCCGGGCGTACGGCATGTGCGTGTGCCCGCAGACGACGGTCTCCACCTCGGGGGCGACGCCGGACATCACCTCGGCCCAGCGTTCGGCGCGGGAGTCGACGAGCACGATCTCCTCGTCGTCGCGCGGGGTGGCGTGGCAGAACAGCGTCCGGCCCGGGCCGTCAACCTCCAGCTCCACGGTGTCCGGGAGGCCGGCCAGCAAGGTCACCTGGTCCTCGCGGAGCCGCCGCGCGGCCCAGTCCGACTCCGGGTACCCGGTCGTCCTGCCCGTACGGCGGTGCTCGACCAGTTCGCGGTCCGCGTTGCCGCGGATCCACAGGGCGCGCCCGCCGAGGTCGCGCAGCGCGTCGAGGGTGGGCACCGGCATCGGGCCCGCCGCGTGGTCCCCGGTGAGGACCACCCGCTCGGCGGCGCGGACGTCGGGCTCGGCCAGTACGGCCTGCAGGGCCGGCAGGTTGCCGTGGACGTCGGACAGGACCGCGACTCGTCTCAGCACACCCGTCAGCCTGCCCGCCGCTGCGGCCCGTGCGGCGCGCGTTCGCCGAGGGCGTGACGGACCCGCCGCAGCGGCGCCGCCCGCGCGGCCACAGCGCGTGCGGGGAGCGGGAGTTCGGCCGGACGCCTACTGGGCTGCCGCCCCCGGCACGCCCATACTGGGATGACTGCGGGATTCAGCGAGTGCGGGGGGCCGCTGCCGATGGTGAGCGAACGCGAGTTGCTCCCGGACCTGTTCCGGTCCGCCGACCGGGCGTCACTGCGGGGCCAGTGGCAGACCGTACGGCTGTCGCGTCAGCAGCTCGGCCTGCTCACGGTGGCCTCCGTCTTCAGCTCGTTCGACGCCACCGCGGGCCGCCTGCACTGGGCTTCCTGGCTCGCGGCCGTCCTGTTCGCGTACGCCGCGTGGACCACCTGGGTGATCCACCGCCAGAACCCGCAGGCGCTGTGGTACGAGGGCCGTGCGCTGGCCGAGTCCATGAAGACGCTCGCCTGGAAGTACTCGGTGCGGGCCGACCCCTTCACGCCGCCCGGCGACGAACGCGACCCGGACGCCCTGTACCGGCTGCAGCTCGGTGACGTCCTGCACACCTTCCGGCGCAGCAGGGCCCTGCCCTCCCACGTCGACTCGGGCATCACCCCGGCGATGCGGCGGCTGCGGGACGCGCCGCTGCGCGTGCGGCACGACGTGTACCTGCGGGAGCGCATCCGGGTGCAGCACGAGTGGTACACGATGAAGGCGGTCCGCTGCGAGGTGAACGGGCGCCGGGCGGGACGGCTGGCGATGGCCTTCCCGCTGCTCGGCGTCCTCTTCCTGGTGCTGCGGGCGGGCGGCTGGTCACCCTTCGACACCCTGGGCTTCGTGTCGGCCATCACGGCCTCGGTCGCGGCCTGGGCGCAGCTGCGCCAGTACAGCCCGCTGGCCGCGGCGTACCGGGTGGCGGCCGACGAACTGGAGCTGATCCGGGTGCAGCTGGCGTCCTTGGACCTGGACGACCCGCATGCCGAGCACCTGTGGTCGCAGCTGACCCGGGACGCCGAGGACGCGGTGTCCCGGGAGCACACCACCTGGCAGGCGAGGCGCGAGATGCGCGTGTGAGGGACGGACCGCAGGACACGAGAGGGGGCCGCTCGCAGTGCGTGTCGTACGGGCGAGGGACGGGCGGGAACTGGCGGTGGAGACCCGGGGCGATCCGCGGGGCAGGCCGGTGTTCCTGCTGCACGGCACACCCGGCAGCCGGCTCGGCCCGGTGCCGCGCAGCGCCGTGCTGTACCGGCTGGGAGTGCGGCTGATCTCCTTCGACCGGCCCGGGTACGGCGGCTCCGAGCGGCTGCCCGGCCGGCGGGTCGCGGACGTCGCCGCCGATGTCGCGGCGATCGCCGACGCCATGGGCCTGGACGGGTTCGCGGTGGTCGGCCGCTCGGGCGGCGGGCCGCACTCGCTCGCGTGCGCCGCGCTGCTGCCCGACCGGGTGACGCGGGTGGCGGTGCTGGTGGGGCTCGCGCCGCGGGACGCGCAGGGGCTCGCCTGGTACGCGGGGATGACCCGGTCCAACGTCCGCGACCACACCACCGCCGACGCGGCGCAACGGCGGCTCGCCGCCCGGCTGGAACTGCGCTCCCGCACCATCCGCGACGACCCGGCCAGCCTGCTCGCCGTGCTCCGGGAGGAGATGCCGGAGCCGGACCAGCGGGTGATCGCGGACGCGGGCCTGCGCACGATGCTGCTGCGCACCTACGCGGAGGCGCTGCGCACCTCGGCCGACGGCTGGATCGACGACACGCTGGCGTTCAACCGGAGCTGGGGGTTCGGCCTGGACCGCATCGCGGCGCCGGTGCTGCTGTGGCACGGCGAGGACGACGTGTTCTCCCCGGTGGCGCACTCGCGCTGGCTGGCCGAGCACATCCCCGGCGCGAGCATGGTGGTGCAGCCGGGGGCCGCGCACTTCGCGGCCCTGTCGGTGCTGCCCAAGGTGCTCGCCTGGGCGGCCGCCGGGGGCGGTCGGGCACGGTCGATGCCCGCCTGACCGCCGCTCACACCGGCTGCGGCTCCAGGTCCCGGTTGACCCGGTACCACTCGCGGGCGGCCCGGCTGAGGGGGTGCTCCTCGCCGAGCAGCCGTACGCACTCCGGAAGCACCTTGCTGCGGATCGCCTGCGCCCGTGCGTGCCGGCCGGACTGCCGCAGGGCGTAGGCCAGGTTGATCTCGCAGGCCAGGGCGTCCGGGTGCTCGGGACCGTAGCGCTCGGTGAGGCCGCGCAGGGCGGTCTCCAGGAGGGTCACGGCGCGGTCGGTGTCCCCCTGTTCGCCCGTGGCGTTGCCCAGGTTGATCGTGCAGTTGAGGGTGTAGGGGTGCCGGGGGCCGACCGCGCGTTCCAGCCCGGCCAGGGTTTCGGTGCCGACCGCCACGGCCTCCTCGGCGTTGCCGCTGCCCCGCAAGTAGATGGCGAGGTTGTTGCGGCAGGCCAGGGTGAACGGATGGTCGTCGCCGAGCAGCCGGCGGTAGGCGGCGAGGGCGTCGGTCGCCAGGTCGCGGGCCTTCGCCTTGTCGCCGGCCGCCGAGTAGTCGGCGGCGAGGTTGAGCGCGCAGGCGAGCGTGTCGGGCACGTCGGGCCCGTACCGCTCCAGGTAGCGGTCGTACGTCACCTGGGTGAGCCGCATCGCCTCCGCGGCGCGGCCCGCCTTGCGCAGCGAGACGGCGAGGCTCTTGGCGTTGCGGAGGGTCTCGGGCACGTCGGGGTTGAGGACGTCCTGGAAGACGTCCATCACCTCTTCGAGCATCGCGACGGAACCGGTGTAGTCGCCGATCTCCCGCAGGTCGCGGGCGAGGTTGGCCTTGGTGGACAGGGTGTACGGGTGGCGGTCGCCGAGCATCGGGGTGCGCCGGTCCACGGTCTCCTGGTCCAGCCGGCGGGCGAGTTCGGAGTCCCCGGTGAGCCGGTAGTCGATGGCGAGGTTGTTGGCCGCGACGAGCGAACGCGGGTGCTGCTCGCCGAAGATGTCCTTGAAGCCGGCGTAGATCTGCTCGTCGCGTTCCCTGGCCTCCTGGAACAGGCCCAGCGCCCGCAGGTCCGCGGCGAGGCTGCCGCCGGTGATCAGGGTGTGCGGGTGACCGGGGGCCAGCAGGGCGGTCTGCCGGGCCAGGGTGTCCTCGTCGTACTGCCGGGCCTCCTGGTACTTGCCCTGCGAGCGGAGCACGTTGGCGAGCTCGAACTGCAGGTTGAGGGTCTGCAGGTCGTCCTCGCCGAGGGACTGCTGCCACACGCCGAGGAGTTGCTCGGCCAGTTGCCTGGCCTGCTCCAGTTCGCCGCTCTTCCACAGGTAGCGGACACGGTTGACCAGCAGCTGGCGTGGCTTCTCCTCGCGGCAGTCCTCGGCCTGCGACGGCGCGAGGTGCGGCCAGATCAGCTCGAACCCGGGCCAGTTCGCCGGGTCGTTGATGGCGTCCTCCGGCGGCCGGGCCTCGGCGAGGATGCGGTGCACCTCGTGCATCGTGTCCTGCTGGTCGTCCTCCGACATCTCCGAGCGCACGGCGGCCTGCACCAGCCGGTGCACCTGGATGCTGCTGTCGGCCGGGTCGACCTTGGCCAGGGCGAAGCGGTTGAGCGCCTGGATGACCTTGCCGAGCATGTAGCGGTCGCGCAGCTGGGGGTCGTGCGGCAGCAGCGCCTGGATCATGGAGTCGCTCTCGATGAGGGTCATCGAGATCGGCTCGGCCGCGAAGAACGCGCACAGCTCCAGCAGCCGGACGGCGGCCTTGGACTGGTTGCGCAGCCGGCTGATGGAGATGCTCCAGGTCGCCCCGACCTCCCGCGGGTAGCCGGCGGCGGTGGTGACCGACAGCGCCTTGGTCGTCTGCTCCTTGAGCTGGTGCACGTAGACGTCGACGGGGGTGGCGGTTTCGGCGAGCCACGCGGCGGCCACCTCGACCGCCAGCGGCAGGTCGCCGACCGCCTCGGCCACCTGCCCGGCGTCCTCCCGGCTCATCCCGCCGACCCGGCGGCGCAGGTGCTCCACGCTCTCCGAGCGGTTGAAGACCTCGATCTCCAGGGGCTCGGTCGGTCCCGTCGGCGGCTTGTTCCGGGCGGTGACCACGATGTGGCCGCGTCCCCCGGGGAAGAAGCGGCGCACCCGCTCGGGGTCCTCGACGTTGTCGAACACCAGCAGCCAGCGCGGGAAGCGGGTGCCGGTGGCCAGTTCGTCACGGGCCGCCTCGGCGGCCTCGGAGACGCTGTCGCCGACCCTCAGCTCCAGGCGGCGCGCGAGTTCGGCGAGGGAGGGCGCGATCCGGTCCTCCTGCTCCGCCTCGATCCACCACACGAGGTCGTAGTCGGCCTTGAAACGGTGCGCGTACTCCAGCGCCACCTGCGTCTTGCCGACGCCGCCGAGGCCGTGGAGGGTCTGCGGGAAGGGCTGGACGGAGGGGTTGCCGCCGCCCAGGCGGTCGCGCAGCCGGTCCAGGACGGTGGAGCGGCCGGTGAAGAAGGTGTTGCGGGGCCGCAGGTTGGACACCTTCGGGTCGCCGACGGGGTAGCGCGGGCCGTTGGTCATGGCGGTCGGGTTGAGGTCCGTGTCGTCACGGCCGAGGGCGCGCAGCAGCGTGGTGGCGGCCGCGGCGTGGTCGAGCCGCACCAGGCTGACCGGGCTGCGCTGGGCCAGCGGCGGGCCGGGGCGCACGTCGCCGACCCGGATCGGCAGCAGCTGGTGCTGCGGGCCCGAGGGGTCGGTGCCCGAGCTCGACTCCCACACCCGCATGGCCCGCCGGGACCGCAAGTAGGCGGCGGAGAGCACGACGAGAGTGCGGGCGGAGGCCCCGGCCACGGCGGGCTGTTCCGCGGGGGCGGTGTGGGTCTCCACGTCCCAGGGGACGACCCGGAACCCGGCCCGGGTCAGGATCCACTCGATCCAGTCCGCCCACATGCGGTCCTCGGGCACGTACGCCAGCACCAGGCCGGACGGCGGGACGGGCCTGCGCCGGGTGAACTCCGCCGCCCAGCGCAGCCGTTCGGACTCCGCGATCGGGGGCAGCGAGTTCACCGCGCCGCCGGAGACCACGGAGGTCAGGCGTTCGCAGGCCGACAGCATCGAGCTGGACAGGCCCGGGGCGTCCCCGAAGGTCGCCAGGATCTCCTCGTAGGCGTAGAAGGGACGGTACGGGATCTCCACCGACCCCCAGTAGGAGACGAGTTCGTCGTCGTCCATGCCGGCCGGGAGACCGTCGAACTGGGCGCGGGCCAGGGCCCGTCCGGCGTCCGCCTTCTCCTTCTCGCCGTCGTCGATGCGCATCGGCACGGGGAAGATGCGGATGCCCCGGCCGTTGTAGCGCTCCTCGATGTCGCGGGCGACGGCGGCGGCGCCGAAGATGCTCTGGTCGCTGAGGGTGAAGCAGACCACCAGCTCGTCGGGCATGTGGACGGTGCAGATGTCGGCGATGTCGCTGAGGCCGGTGCGGCTGTCGATGAGGACGTAGTCGTAGTGGCGGCGCATGTCCGCGCGCATGGCGTCCAGGAACTGGCCGCCGCCGAAGCGGTCGTAGAAGACGTCCCAGTCGATGCCGGTGAGCGCGGTGGAGTAGTTGCGGTCCTGCCGGCCGGCGGACAGGTAGTCCAGGCTGCCGCCGCCGGGGAAGGCCCAGTTGAGGGATATGGCGTGCGGGCGGACCCGGGCGAACTGGCGGTGCCAGTCGGGCGGCCGCGGCACGTCGCGCAGCGCCTCCTCCCGGTACTCGGTGATCAGGTCGATCATGCCGGTGGTGGCCGCGAGCGCGGAGGGGTCGAGGAAGGGGTGGAAGAAGCGGAAGAGGCCCGGGGCCTCCAGGTCCCAGTCCACCGTCAGCACCCGGTGGCCGTTGGCGGCGAGGATCCAGGCGGTGTTCGCCAGGGCCATGGTCCGTCCGGTGCCGCCCTTGTAAGAGTAGAACGTGATCACACGTCCGTTACGGCTCTCGGTCATCCTGGCCCTCCGGTTTGTCGGGTTCCGTGGTGCCGCGGTCGTCGTGCAGGCCGTACGGGGAGGAGCGCTCGGGTCCGTACGCCCCTGGGGACGGGCCCCGGAGCCTCGGGCGCGAACTGTGCGGGCCCTGGGGCGGGAAGGCCGGGGCGTGGGCGGCGTAGTGCTTGGCGGCACGTCCCACGGCCCTGGGCACGTCGTCGCTGAACGCCTCCAGGCTCGGGATGTTGTTGCGGACGAAGCGCCCGCCCGGGCCGTCCGCGCGGCTGGGGTCGAGGGCGTCGTCGGCGAGGCGGCGCAGGGCCTCCTCGTGGCCGCCCGACTCCGGGTCGGCGCGGTTCCACGGCACCAGGACGCTGACCCATGGCCGGTGCTCGCTGCCGAAGCGGCTCAGCATCTCCCGCCGGTCGGGCGAGTCCAGCGCCCAGCGGTCGAGCAGCAGCAGCCCGGGGGCGGTGGGCGTGGGGTCCAGCAGGCGGTCCAGCTCCTCCTCGAACACCCCCACGCTGACCCGGTAGTCGAGGTTGCGCGCCAGGTCGGCCGCGTGGTCGGCGAGCGGCCGGCTGCTCTGCGGGCGGTAGGGGTTCCAGTCGCGCGGCGAGGGCCCGTAACAGGTGGGGCTGCGGCCCGCGGGCAGTTCCTCGGCGTCGCAGCAGGCGAGCACCGTCACGCGCAGCGGCCGGCTGGCGCCCGGGGGGCCGAAGGCGCTGGGGACGTGGTGGTAGTCGAGGTGACGCCCTTTGGCGATCTTGGTGTCCTCGACGACCTGCACGATGCGCTGTGCGAGGCGGTAGACGGCCCGCTCGTACTCGTGCTTGAGGTAGCTGAGCTTGATCAGCCCGTAGAAGCCCTCGGCGGCGTAGTCCTCGCCGAAGTCCGCGTGGTTGAACTGCAGTCCCTCGGCCGGGCCCGGCATGTCGTTCGCGGCGACCGGCACCCACAGCGCGGGCACGATGCCGGATATCGGGCGGTCGTGCAGGGACCGGTGGTGGACGGCGCGCTGGGAGAAGGCGAACCACTCCTTGCCGCACTGCTGGCTGCGGAAGTAGCGGGGCGAATAGAGCGGGACGAAGACCTGGCAGTGCGCCAGCGCCTCGGCGAGCGATTCCGGCCAGCCCTCGCCGACGTTCATCCCCCGGTCCATGAAGCCCGCCTTGACCCCGGCGGGCAGTGTCGTCATCTGCAGGATGTGTGCGCACAGGTCGTTGTAGAGCTTGGCGACCCACAGGTCGGGGTCGGGATCAGAGGGGTCGTTCCTGGGGGTGTGCGCGTAACTGAGGAAGAAGTAGGGCTTGTCCGAGGCGTCTCCCTGCCCCACGGGTAATGC
>NZ_JARAVK010000263.1:0-12276 GCF_033792765.1 Streptomyces sp. PA03-6a
CGGGGCCTCCAGCTTCACCACGTCCGCACCCAGCCACGCCAGCAACTGCGTCGCCGACGGACCCGACTGCACATGCGTCATATCCAGGACGCGCACACCCTCCAAAGCCTTCGTCACAACCAAGGTTCCTTCCGGTCGGGGGGCCGGTGAGCGGGCCGAACGCGGGATTCCACCCCGCGGTCTGTACATTGCATACAGGCGACGAATACTGTATGCAGACGTTTATCCCGCATGGACGACCCGGTGTCCAGAGGTCTGCACCGGATTATCGTTCGACCCCGAGTCAGGGCAGGTGCGTTTGACGATGGATCTGTTCGAGTACCAAGCACGGGAGCTCTTCGCGCGGCACGGCGTCCCCGTGCTCGCCGCCCACGTGGTGGACGACCCCGCCGAGGCCCGGGCCGCGGCCGAACGCCTCGGCGGGCAGGTCGTGGTGAAGGCCCAGGTGAAGACCGGCGGCCGGGGCAAGGCCGGCGGCGTGAAGCTCGCCTCCGACCCCGCGGACGCGCAGGAGAAGGCCCGCGCCATCCTCGGCCTGGACATCAAGGGCCACACGGTCGGCAAGGTCATGCTGACGCCGACCGCCGACATCCAGGACGAGTACTACGTCTCCTTCCTCCTCGACCGCGCCGAACGGACGTTCCTCGCCATGGCCTCGGCCCAGGGCGGCATGGACATCGAGGAGGTCGCCGCCACCCGGCCGGAGGCCCTGGCCCGCGTCCCCGTCGACGTCGCCGAGGGCGTCACCGAGGAGAAGGCCCGGCAGATCGCCGAAGCGGCCGGGCTCCCCGAGGAGACCGTGCCCGTGCTGATCGCGCTGTGGGAGGTCTTCACCGCGGAGGACGCCCTGCTGGTCGAGGTCAACCCGCTGGTCCGCACCACGGACGGCCGTCTCCTCGCGCTGGACGGCAAGGTGTCCCTCGACGCCAACGCCCGCTTCCGCCACCCCGTCCACGAGGCGTACGAGACCCCCGGCGAAGGCGACCCCCTGGAGGCCGCCGCCCGCGCCAAGGGTCTCAACTACGTCAAGCTCGACGGCACCGTCGGCGTCATCGGCAACGGCGCGGGCCTGGTGATGAGCACCCTCGACGTGGTCGCCCACCACGGCGGGGCCCCCGCCAACTTCCTCGACATCGGCGGCGGCGCCTCCGCCCAGGTGATGGCCGACGGGCTCGGCGTCATCCTCTCCGACCCCGACGTCACCTCCGTCCTCGTCAACGTCTTCGGCGGCATCACCGCCTGTGACGCCGTCGCGGACGGCATCGTCCAGGCCCTCGACCTGGTCGAGCTCACCAAGCCCCTCGTCGTCCGCCTCGACGGCAACAACGCCGAGCGCGGCCGGGCCGTCCTCGACGAGGCCGCGGCGACGCTGGGCCCCCTCGTACAGCAGCTGGACACCATGGACGGCGCGGCCGCGCGGGCCGCCGAGCCCGCAAGGAGCTGATCGCGATGGCCATCTTCCTCGACCGCAACAGCAAGGTGATCGTCCAGGGCATGACCGGCTCGGAGGGCATGAAGCACACCCGCCGCATGCTCGCCTCGGGGACGGACGTCGTCGGCGGCGTCAACCCGCGCAAGGCCGGCACGAGGGTCGAGTTCGACGGGCGCACCGTCCCGGTCTTCGGCTCGGTCAAGGAGGCGGTCGGCACGACCGGCGCCGACGTCAGCGTCGTCTTCGTGCCGCCGCCCTTCGTGCGCACCGCCGTCGACGAGGCCGTCGACGGCGGCCTCGGGCTCGTCGTCGTCATCACCGAGGGCGTCCCCGTGCACGACACGGTCGCCTTCCGGGCCCGCGCGGTCGCCTCCGGCACCCGCGTCATCGGGCCCAACTGTCCGGGGCTCATCAGCCCCGGACAGTCCAACGCGGGCATCATCCCGGCCGACATCACCACCTCCGGCCGCATCGGCCTGGTGTCGAAGTCCGGCACGCTCACCTACCAACTGATGTACGAGCTGCGCGACCTCGGCTTCTCCACCGCCGTCGGCATCGGCGGCGACCCCGTCATCGGCACCACCCACATCGACTGCCTGCGCGCCTTCCAGGACGACCCCGACACCGACCTGATCGTCATGATCGGCGAGATCGGCGGCGACGCCGAGGAACGCGCCGCCTCCTACGTCTCCCGCCTGGTCACCAAGCCGGTCGTCGGCTACGTCGCGGGCTTCACCGCGCCCGAGGGCAAGACCATGGGCCACGCCGGCGCCATCGTCTCCGGCTCCTCCGGCACCGCGCAGGCCAAGAAGGAGGCGCTGGAGGCCGCCGGCGTCAAGGTCGGCAGCACCCCCTCGGAGACCGCGCGGCTCGTGCGCGGGCTGCTGCGGTGACCGCCCCCACCGGGGCCGCGGGCGTGGAACAGCTGCTCACCCGCAGGTACGACGTGGGCGCGGCACTCGTACCGCTCGACCTCGCAAGGACGCGGGCCCGCACCGGAGTCGCCGTCGTCGCGTGCATGGACGCCCGGCTCGGCGTCGAGGCGATGTTCGGGCTGCGGCCTGGCGACGCCGACGTCATCCGCAACGCGGGCGGGTGCGTCACCCCCGACACCGTCCGCTCGCTCCGGCTGAGCCAACTGCAGGGCGGCACCCGCGAGATCGTGCTCGTGCACCACGAGGACTGCGCGGTGCTCGGCGACCCCGAGCAGGACCTGCGTGCGTGCATGGCCCGCCTCCGCGCCGCCACGGAGCTGCCCCACACCGAGGTGGTGCGGGGATTCCTCTACACCCGTGGTGGTGCGCTGCGGGAGATCCGCCGTGATCGGGCGGAGCAGCCATGACCCTCACCCTCAAACCCGGAACGGCCTGGGCGGACGCCTGGCGGCGGTGCCTGCGGGCCGCCCCCGAGGCGTTCCACGAGGACCGCGTGCTCAACCTGTGGGCTGGGGCCTGGCGGGCCGACGGCCGGATCCTGCCGGCCACCAGCCCCGTCGACGGCACCCCCGTCGCCGGGGTGCCCCGGCTCGACGCGGACACCGCCCGGCAGGCCGTCCGCGCCGCCCTCGACCAGCACCGCGCCTGGCGGGTGCTCCCGCTTCCCGAGCGCAGGGCGCGGGTCTCCGCCGCCCTGGACGCCCTGGCCGAGCACCGCGTGCTGCTCGCGCTCCTCCTGGTCTGGGAGATCGGCAAGCCCTGGCGGCTCGCCCTGGCCGACGTCGACCGGGCCGTCGACGGAGTCCGCTGGTACGTCGGCGAGATCGACGACATGGTCGAGTGGCGCCGCCCGCTGCCCGGCCCGGTCGCCAACGTCGCCGGCTGGAACTACCCCATGAGCATCCTGGTCCACGCGATGCTCGTGCAGGCGCTGGCCGGCAACGCCGCCATCGCCAGGACCCCCACCGACGGGGGCCTGGCCTGCCTGACCCTGGCCTGCGCGCTCATCGCCCGCGAGGACGTACCGGTGACCCTGGTCGGCGGCGGCGACGAGCTCTGCGAGGCGCTGGTACGGGCCCCGGAGACCGGCTGCGTCTGCTCCGTCGGCGGCCGGGACGCGGGCGGCCGGGTCGCCTCCGCCCTCACCGACCCCGGCGGACGCCATGTCATCGAGCAGGAGGGCCTGAACACCTGGGGCGTGTGGGACTACAGCGATTGGGAGTCCCTGACCGCTCACCTCCGCGGGACCTTCGACTACGCCAAGCAGCGCCGCACCGCCTACCCCCGCTTCGTCGTGCGGCGCGAACTCCTGGCCGACTTCCTGTCCGCCTACCTGCCCGTCGTGCGCTCCGTGCGCCTCGGCCACCCGCTCGCCGTGGACGACCCCGGGGACGACCTCCCCGAGCTCGACTTCGGGCCGCTGATCAACGCGGCCAAGGCCAAGGAACTGGACGACCTCGTCTCCGAGGCCGTCGACCGCGGCGCGACCCCGCTCCACCGCGGCAGCCTCGCCGACGCCCGCCTGCTGCCGGGCCAGGACACCTCCGCCTACCTGGCGCCGGTCACCCTCCTCGACCCGCCCGTCACCTCCCCGCTGCACCATGCGGAGCCCTTCGGCCCGGTCGACACGATCGTCCTGGTCGACACCGAGGCGGAGCTGCTGGCCGCCATGAACGCCGGCGGCGGCACCCTCGTCGCCACCCTCTCCACCGACGACGAGGACACCTACGCCCGCCTCGCCCCGGACATCCGCGCCTTCAAGGTCGGCCACAACAGGCCCCGGTCCCGCGGCGACCGCGCCGAGCCCTTCGGTGGCCTCGGCACTTCCTGGCGCGGCGCCTTCGTCGGCGGCGACCTGCTGGTCCGAGCCGTCACGCGCGGCCCCGCGGGCGAACGCCCCCCGGGGAACTTCCCCGGTTACCACCTGATGCCGCCCGAGGCCGTGTAGGAGCACTCCGGTGCCGGGGCCCACACGGCCCCGGCACCCTGTGCACCCTGCGGATACGCAGGTGAAACCCACCCCGAATCCTTGGTATCGTTGTGCCTGTCGCCGCGGGGCCAGCCCTGCGGATCACCTGTCCGGGTGGCGGAATGGCAGACGCGCTAGCTTGAGGTGCTAGTGCCCTTTATCGGGCGTGGGGGTTCAAGTCCCCCCTCGGACACCACGACGAACGACATACAGGACGAGGCCCCGACCGTACGGTCGGGGCCTCGTCCTGTATGTGTGCAACCAACCATGTGCGCAGCCGTGAGGTGTCGATCCAGGAAAATGAACATTCATCTTGACGTGCCGTCCGGTGGCGCCGCAGGATGGGGGCCGACAAAAAAGGAACGGTCGTTCGCGAAGGGGGTGGGCATGGTCGTGGAGCGTGTCCCGGGGGTGGCGAGGGGGGCCGGCGACATGCCCGCCCGGGGGCGCGACGCCCCGTCGCGGGAGTTCCCGGGGATATCGCCGAGGTCGCCTCGCGATTAACGCCCGGCTAACAACTCCTGGCTAGGCTCGGGGAATCAACGGCCGAGGCAATTTCAACTTCACGGCAGGGCGGGCTTTCCTCCATTCGAATCGGGCGGTTCGAATGGACGGTCGATCACGACGCTGATCCGACGGTTTCCCGCGCGCTGAGAGCGGATTCACCAACGGATTCGCGGCAATTTCCCGGCGATGTCCTGTCGAGTGAACTCGAATGACGGCCCGAGAAACAGCAGTCCATGCACGCCGGTGCTTGGGCGAGGGCAGAAGGTGGCATTTGATGCGAACTGGCGACCAGTACTTGGAGTCCCTCAGGGACGGGCGCGTCGTCTGGGTCGGAGGTGAGCTGGTCGACGACGTCACGACGCACCCGAAGACCAGGGCGCAGGCCGGGCGGATAGCGCAGTTCTACGACCTGCACCACGAGCCCGAGATGCAGGACGTCATGACCTTCGTCGACGACGGCGGGGTGCGTCGTTCGATGATGTGGTTCACGCACACGGACGCCGCGGGGCTGCGCCGCAAGCGCGTGTACCTGGAGACCGTGGTCCGGGAACTCGACGGGGGATCGACGGGGCGGACCCCGTGCGCGAACAACTACGGCCTGGTCACCTACGAGGAGGACCCGCAGCCGTGGAGCGACCAGTCGGTGGGCACCGGCGGGCGTGATCTGACCGTGGGGATCAGGGACTTCCTGGAGCTGGTGAAGGAGGGCGACCTCAACTGCGCCTTCGCCTTCATCGACCCCCAGGTCGACCGGTCCAAGCAGAACGCGGCCCAGACCGCGCTGCGCGTCGTGGAGACCCGGGACGACGGCATCGTGGTCAACGGCGTCAAGGCCGTGAGCACCGGTACGCCGTTCGCTGATTACATTCACATCGGTGTCTTCTTCCGGCCGGGAATCGAGAGCGAACAGGTCATCTACGCCGCTTGTCCGGCCAATGCGCCGGGCGTCGCGATGGTCTCCCGCGAGGCGACGGTACGTGACGATCCCGAGAACCACCCGCTGTCCTCCGCCGGCGACGAGCTGGAATGCACCGTCATCTTCGACAACGTGTTCATCCCGTGGGATCGCGTTTTCCACATCGGCAGCCCCGAGCACGCGTCGCTCTACCCGCAGCGCATCTTCGACTGGGTGCACTACGAGGCGCTCATCCGGACGATGGTCCGCGCCGAGCTCATGGCCGGGCTCGCGATGCTGATGACCGAGCACCTCGGTACGTATCAGCTCCCGCCGGTCCAGGCGCGGCTGGCGCGGCTCGTCGAGTTCTACCAGACGATCCGGGCCCACGTGATCGCCTCCGAGACGGAGGGGTTCATCTCCCCGGCGGGGCTCTACAAGCCCAACGTCCTCCTCTTCGACTTCGGCCGGTCGTACTACCTGGAGAGGTACGCGGAGATGCGGAACGAGGTGATCGACCTCGCCGGCCGTGCCTCGCTCCTGTTCCCGACCGAGGAGCAGTGGCAGAACCCCGAGTTGCACGACTGGCTCGCGCCCCTGCAGGCGGGCGCGGTCGGCGAGCCCTACGACCGCATCCGCATCTCGCGTGTCATCCGTGACCTCTTCCTCACGGACTTCGGCGACCGGATCAGCACCTTCGAGCAGTTCAACGGGACTCCGATGCTCGGCACCCGGATGCTCACGATGAAGCGCTCGGAACTGTCGCCCTCCGGGCCGCTCACCCAGCTGGCCCGGAAGGTCTGCGGTCTTCCGGAGCCCGAAGTCCCCGAGGTGACGGCCTACACCGAGCAGGCCGAGTACGCCCGGCGTCTGGACGGCGCGCGGCTCGAGGGCTCACGGGTCCGCTGAACCGGCGACGGTGCGGGCAGGTTCGCGGCCGCCGCCGGTCGCGAACCGCCGCACCCGGTACCGACGGGTGACCCGGTGCGGGTGGGCACCGACGACACACATGGTTCGGCCGGCGAACGGGACGAGCCGGAACTTCCGCGGGAGCACTGAGGATCACGGAGGCGCGACATCCGATGGGTGACTCTGATTCCGACCGGCCGAGCGGCCCGAACGCGTCCGGCCGGCACCATCGCGCGATCATCCGGCGGAAACTGGCGGCGCCGGAGCCGGCGAAGGACGTCGTCGTCCGCGAGAGGCTCAACCGACGTCTGCGGGACATGCTGGACCGCCACACCGTGGTGAACGTCTTCGCGACGGCGGGGGCCGGCAAGACCACGGCGGTGGCCCTGGCCGTGAGCGGCCTCGACCGGCCCGTCGCCTGGCTGTCGCTCGACGGCACGGAGCGGGCGGCAGGGCGCCTGCTCGTCTACCTCGAAGCGGCTCTCGAGGGCGTCGTCGCCGGCGCCGCCGACGTGGCCTCCGACGCCCTGGGCAGCAGCCTCCACATCGGTGAGGCGGCCGGGCTGCTGGCCGAGAGCCTCCAGGGAAGCCGCCTCATCCTCGTGTGCGACAACGTGGAACGGATCGCCGCCGACGAGAGCTGCGTCGCCGTGCTGTCGTCCTTCGCCCGCTACCTGCCGTCCGGTGTGAACCTCGTACTGATCTCGCGTGTCGACGTCCACCTGGACCCGGGCCCGACGAGCGAACGCGACCGGGTGGGCGAGCTGATCGAGAGCGACCTCGCCTTCGACGCCCAGGAAGCCGACGCCGCACTGCGGACCGTCGGCCACGTCGACGTGCATCCGGCCCGGGCCGTGGCGGCGACGGGGGGCTGGGTGACCGGGGTCCTGTTCGAGGGATGGCGTCATGCGCGCTCCCGCGAGCTGGATCCCGACTCGCTGCGGTCCTACGTCGCGGCGAACGTCTTCAACTCGCTCTCCCCGGTGGAGAGGACCTTCCTCCTCCACACCAGTCTGCTGGCGGAGATATCGGTCGAGGGCGCTCGCGCCCTGGGTCAGGAGAACGCGGCCCAGGTCATGGCCGACCTGCGCGTCCGGCATCTTCCGGTGACGTGGTCGCCGGACGGTTCCCGCATGACGCCGCACCCGGTGTTCCGCGACTTCCTGCGCGTCGTCCTGGGGCGGCAGGACGCCGGGACGCTCACCGCGGTCCGGCGCCGGCACGCCGAGCTGCTGATCGCCCGCGGCGAACGCGAGGAGGCCGTCGACGAGTTGCTGCGGCTCGGGGACCTCGAGGCGGCCGGGCGGCTGGCCGCCGCGGCGCTTCCCAGCCTCGTGGCGCGGATGGACTTCGAGCCGGCGGCACGCTGGCTCGACGCGCTGGGAGGGTCGGCCCGTACTCCGACCCCGGAGATCGGCTCGGTCATCCTGCGCGTCGCCTTCGCACTCGAGCAGTGCGACCGCGGCGTGGAGCTCGTCGATCGCCACGGATACGCGTGGCTTCCGGAGCCGGGGGCCCCCGACTTCGAGGAGGCCCACGTCCTGGCCTGCTGGTGCCTGTGGCACTCCGGCCGGATC
Organism: Streptomyces sp. PA03-6a; assembly: GCF_033792765.1. Classification (NCBI taxonomy): domain Bacteria; kingdom Bacillati; phylum Actinomycetota; class Actinomycetes; order Kitasatosporales; family Streptomycetaceae; genus Streptomyces; species Streptomyces sp. PA03-6a. The sequence goes on from NZ_JARAVK010000263.1 coordinate 8,225, forward strand.
GAGGAGGCGCGGTCCGTCGCCGACCAGCTCTCACCGGGCCGGAACTGGCTCATCGCGCACACGTTGATCGCGCTCGCCACCGGCGAGGAGCCACCGCCCTTCCCCGAGTACTCGCCCACGCCGTCCGGGCCGGTCGACGGTCTGCTGATGCGGCTGGCCTTCATGCGCGGTCGCCTCGAAGGACTCGACGACGTGGGTTCGTTCGACCCGTGGCGGACGATCCTGGGCGGCCCCTGGGTCGTCGCCGCGCTGCGGGCCACCGGACGGCTCGACGCCGCGATGTCGATGTTCGAGCCGCGCAGCGGTTCGTCGCAGCCGGTCTGGTTGCACGCCGTCGACGCCGTCGACCTCATGCTGGACCTCGGCCGGGGAGAGGAGGCCTGCGCGTCCATCAAGCGCGGGCGGGACCTCATCGCGTCGACCGGATCGAAGGTGTACCGGAACATGAGCCTGCTCGTCGAGGCCAAGCTGCGGCTGCGCCTCGAGGGCGACACGCGGCGTGCCGACCGCGTGCTGGCGGAAGCGGCGGCCAACGGTGCCTCGGAGTACGTCCTCACCCGGGAGACGTGGCAGGTCTGGTCGGGCTTGTCGATGCTCCTGCAGGACAAGGACGCCGAGGCCTACGAGCTCCTCGCGGAATGCGTCCTGAGCATGCAGAAGGGCGACCGCCACCTGGATCTCCCGACGGCCGCCGTCTACCTGGCCGAGGCGCAGTGGCGTCTCGGCCTCGAGGACCAGTCCGACGCCACGGCCGACCTCGCGATGACCTCGGCCTCGACGCACGGATCACAACACCTGCTGCTGACGGCCCTCACCGACATGCCCTCGGTCGCGGCCAGAGCCGCGGACACCAAGTCCAGCCGCATGTCCCCCTGGTACGAGGTCCTCGCGGCACTGTCGGGCCCGCATCCCGTACGCGTGAACGTGAGTACGCCGCGTCTGGTGCTCGAGGAGTTCGGCGAGCCGGTCCTCACCGTCGACGGGAACACGGCTCAGCCCCGGCTCACCAAGAGCGTCGAGCTCCTCAGCTACCTCCTCGGGAGACCCGACCGCAGGGCCACACGCGAGGAGCTCCTCGGGGCGCTCTTCGGCGGTCGTAACGACGCCGCCGGCCGCAACTACCTGAGGCAGGCCCTCTACCGGCTCCGTGAGGTCCTGCCCGACGACCTGGGCCCGAGGCAGGACGGCGACGTCTTCCGCATGCCCGGTCCCGCGGTGGCCATGGGCTCGGCGCAACGCGCGGCCGACCTCATCGCCCAGGCCGGCAGACAGGACGGGGAGATCCGCCTCCAGACGCTGGCCCACGCCCTCAGCAGCGCCGAAAGGGGGCCCTACCTCGCGACGGTCTCCGGTGCGTGGGTCGCCGAGCGCCGCGTGCTCCTCGCCGAGACCTTCCTGTCGGCGCGGGTCGACGCGGCCAAGCTCGCCTACCGGATGAACCGGTACCGCCAGGCGAAGGGACTGGTCGACTACGTGCTCCGCGAGGACCCGTACCGCGAGCAGGCCTGGCGGCTGGCCATCCAGCTGGCGCACGCCAGTGGCAGCGACGACGCCGTGCTGGCCCTCTACCAACGGTACGCGGTGCGCATGCGGGAGCTCGGCGTACCGCCGTCCGACGAGGTCCGCCGACTGGTCGCGCAGCTGCGCCGCTAGGCCCGCGCCCGTCCGCGCCGCAGAGGCCGGTGAAGCCGGTGAAGCCGGCGAACACGCCGTCAGCCACACCCGGGCCGCCTGGGCACAGGCGGTGCCGGGGCCATCTCGTCACACGCAACGGAGGGCACCATGGATACGTCGACCGCGCACGACATGTCCGTCGTCTACCGCGGAGCAATGTCACGGTTCACGACCGGCGTCACGATCGTGACGACCAGGACGCCGAACGGCCCGGCAGGGATGACGGCCAGCGCCGTCGCGTCCGTATCGCTGGATCCGCTCATGCTCCTGGTGTGCGTCGGGAACACCCTTGCGACGCGCGACGCGATCTCCGGCTCCGGGGTCTTCGCGGTCAGTGTCCTGTCACGGGGACAGGAACACCACGCGCTGCGGTTCGCGAGCCGGTGCGACGACAAGTTCGCCGGCATGGGCCTGCGGGCCGGCCACGAACTCCCCGTCGTCGACGGCGCGGTCGCCTACTTCGCCTGCGACGTCCACAAGGAGGTCGCCGGGGGAGACCACACGGTCTTCATCGGGAAGGTGGTCAGCTGCGGCTACGAGGCCGACTCCGACCCCCTCGTGTACTTCGCCGGGGGATTCGGCAGCCTCTGCGATCCCCGTTCCCACGTGCAGCTCGCCTTCGACTGGCAGCTGTCCGCATCGATGTAGCGATCCCTCACCCGGTGCCCGGGCCGGCGCCGCGCACCACCGCGACCGGTCGGGCCCGGGTGGGATCGACAACCCCCTGCGCATGTCGCGCACCGTCTCAGGAGATGAACGTGAACGTATCCGTGCTGGGTCTCGGTCAGATGGGATCCGCCATAGCCGAACGACTCATCGGCGCAGGCCACCAGGTGAGTGTCTGGAACCGGTCGAAGGGCAGGGCGGACGGCCTGGTGGCACAGGGCGCCATCGAGCTCGGCGCCCCCGGTGAGGCGTGGGACCGGTCGGAGGTGTGCATCACGATGGTCGCGGACTCCCGCGCCCTGGCCGATGTCGCGCTCGCGCCGGACGGCGGGCTCGTCCACGCCGCGTCCGGCAAGGGACGGGTCCTGGTCGACATGAGCACCGTCTCCGTGGAGGTGTCCCGTGACGTGGCCGCCGGAGCCGAGGCCGCCGGTATCGGCTACCTGCGCGCTCCTGTGAGCGGGAACCCGGGTGTCGTGCGTGCCGGGAACCTCACGATCATCGCGTCGGGTGACGACGCCGTCTTCGCGTCCGTGGAGGGCCTGCTGCGCGACATCGGCCCCCATGTGTTCCACAGCGGTGAGGGGGATGCCGCCCGCATCATCAAGCTGGCCCTCAACCTCATGGTCGCCGGGACGGCCGAGCTCCTCGCGGAGTGCGTCGCCCTGGCCGAGGCCCACGGCGTGCAGCGGGACCGGCTGCTGGAGGTCGTCGCCGCCTCGGCGGTCGCGTCACCGCTGGTGAAGTACAAGATCGGGCCCCTTCTGGCGGATGACTACACGTCGACGTTCAGCTCCCGGCTCATGCGCAAGGACCTGGACCTGGCCCTCGAAGCGGCGGCGGCCGGCGGGGTCCCGCTGCCGGTCACCGGCGTCGTGCAGCAACTGCTCCAGGCGTGCATCTCGACCGGCTTGGGTGAGCAGGACTTCATGTCCCTCCTCATCCGGCTGCAGCGTGAAGCCGGACAGATCCCCGGCTGACCGTCCGGATGCGCGTGAGGCCGGCCGGACTCCCGTCCGGCCGGCCTCGGATCCCGCGCGGTCTCAGAGCCGCGCCGCCACGGGTGCGGGCGGCTCGGGCATGTCCAGATCGAAGGCCATGACACGGTGGAAGCGCGACAGGGCGTTCCACATGCTGATGCACATCACGAGCTCCACGAGTTGCGCCGCGTCGAACACCCGCTGCGCCTCGTCGCGCACATCCGTCGAGACGCCGGTGAGGCCGCTCGCGACGGGGGTGCCCGGAAGGGAGACCGTCATCTCCTCGGCCAGCCGGAGCGCCAGCCGCTCCTGCTCGGTGAAGCCCCCGAGCTCGCCGCCCGCGACGGCCGCGAGCTCGTCGGCCGACACCCCCTTGGCGAGCGCCGACGCGCAGCGGTGACTCGTGGTGTAGCGGCAGTGGTTGAGCACGGCGACGCGTACGGCGACCAGCTCCTTCACGCGCCCGTCCAGCGAGCCCGGTCCGTTGACCTGCCTGAGGAAGGGAAGGTAGGCGGCGAGCAGGCCGGGGCTGTTCCCGATGCCCGCCCAGGTGTTCAGCACCTCGCCGTACGCACTCATCCCCTGGGTGAGAGCGGGTTGGTCGACCGACGAGAACTCGTCGGAAGTGAGCAGCGGCACCAGTGACATGGGCATTACCTTTCAAGGAATCCCGGCTGGAGGCAGCCGGCTTGGGGTGAGGGTGGGGCGGACTCCGGGGGAGTGGCCGCGGCC
>NZ_JARAVK010000264.1:0-12206 GCF_033792765.1 Streptomyces sp. PA03-6a
ATTGTCACCCGCGACGGGGCGCCCGGCGGGCCCCACCCGCCCTCGGACGGTCAGGACTTCGAGGGCTTCGCGCCGGAGTCCTGGCAGCCGGGCTGCTTCGCCATGGCCCGGCCGACCTCGCCCTGGCGCAGCGTGTCGAGCGCCTGCTCGCCGCTCTTGCTCACCTTGGCCAGGTTGTCGGAGACGCCCTTCAGCCCGTCGGCGAACTTCGCCTGGTCGGAGACGGGCAGCGCGTCGACCTGCTTGCGCAGGTTCGCGTAGGCGGTGGACAGCGAGTTGAGGTCGTTGACCGCGTCCTGCTTGAGCTTGGTGCCGTCGTCGACCGGCGGGTCGCCGGCCTTGCCGACGATCCCGGCGAGCGCCTTGTAGGCCTCCGAGATCTGCCCGAACGCCGTGGAGTCGGCACTCCGGACGTCCTGCGGCTTGGCGTTGCTCGGGGTGTTGCTGATGTGGGTGTTCGCGTCGTTGATCTTCTTGACCTGGGCGGAAGCCTGGTCGCAGACCGTCTTCGCCCAGGCGTCGAGCTTTTCGTTACCGCCGTCGCCGCATCCCGACAGCGACCCCGTCGCGAGGATCACAGCCGTGACGGACAGCGCAGCCGCGAGTTTGGTGTTCACGGCCCCGGAACCTACACGGCTCCTGTCCGCGGGCCACATCGCTTCCACTCGATGCGCCCACTATTGCCCCTTATGAACCAAGAAGAGGGTGATGCATCTGACGTGCCCGCGGGCGGCGGGCGCCACCCCGGAGGATGACGCCCGCCGCCGTATCACGATGAGCTCACACTACGTCAGACCGTGGCCGTCGCATTCGGGTCGGCTGATCGCTTCGTGGTCTCGGTGTCGTCATGGCCGGCGTCGGCGCCCTCGTCGTCCCCGACCGCGATGCCGCGACGCTTGGAGATGTAGACGGCACCCACGATGACCACCAGGGACACCGCGGCGACGCCGATCCGCACGCCGAGGTTGGCCTGGTCGCCGTAGGAGAACTGGACCACCGCCGGGGCGACCAGCAGCGCCACCAGGTTCATGACCTTCAGCAGTGGGTTGATGGCCGGGCCCGCGGTGTCCTTGAACGGGTCGCCCACGGTGTCGCCGATGACGGTCGCGGCGTGGGCCTCGCTGCCCTTGCCGCCGTAATGGCCGTCCTCGACGAGCTTCTTGGCGTTGTCCCAGGCACCGCCGGAGTTGGCGAGGAAGACCGCCATGAGCGTGCCCGCGCCGATGGCTCCGGCGAGGTAGGAGCCCAGCGCTCCGATGCCGAGGGAGAAGCCGACGGCGATGGGGGCGAGTACGGCGAGCAGACCGGGGGTGGCCAGCTCGCGCAGCGCGTCCTTGGTGCAGATGTCCACGACGCGCCCGTACTCGGGCTTCTCGGTGTAGTCCATGATCCCGGGGTGCTCGCGGAACTGCCGGCGCACCTCGAAGACCACCGCACCCGCCGACCGGGAGACGGCGTTGATGGCCAGTCCGGAGAAGAGGAAGACGACGGCCGCGCCGAGCAGCAGGCCGAACAGGTTGTTCGGCTGGGAGATGTCCAGGTCCAGCCACCTGAGGTCGGCGGCGGAGATGTTCGCCTCCCGCACCGCGGTGTCGACGGCCTCCTTGAAGGACCCGAACAGCGCGGTCGCTGCGAGCACGGCGGTCGCGATGGCGATGCCCTTGGTGATCGCCTTGGTGGTGTTGCCGACCGCGTCGAGGTCGGTGAGCACCTGGGCGCCCTCGCCGTGGACGTCGCCGGACATCTCGGCGATGCCCTGGGCGTTGTCGGAGACCGGGCCGAAGGTGTCCATGGCCACGATCACGCCGACGGTGGTGAGCAGACCGGTGCCGGCCAGCGCCACGGCGAACAGGGCGAGCCAGATCGAGGCACCACCCAGCAGGAAGGCGCCGTACACCGAGAGGCCGATGAGGACGGCCGAGTACACCGCGGACTCCAGGCCGACGGAGATGCCGGACAGGACGACGGTGGCGGGCCCGGTCAGCGACGTCTTGCCGATGTCCCGCACCGGGCGCCGGCTGGTCTCGGTGAAGTAGCCGGTGAGCTGCTGGATGAGCGCCGCGAGCACGATGCCGATGGCGACCGCGACCAGCGCGAGGATGCGCGGGTCACCGCCGTGCGAGGCGATGTCGCCCGGGACGTTGGCCAGCTCCGCGTACGTCGAGGGCAGGTACGCGAACGCCGCGACGGCCACCATCGCCAGCGAGATCACCGCGGAGATGAAGAAGCCGCGGTTGATGGCGGTCATGCCGCTGCGGTCCTTGCGGCGGGGGGCCACCGCGAAGATGCCGACCATGGCGGTGAGCACGCCGATCGCCGGGATCAGCAGCGGGAAGGCCAGGCCGGAGTCGCCGAAGGCGACCTTGCCGAGGATGAGCGCGGCCACCAGGGTGACGGCGTACGACTCGAACAGGTCGGCCGCCATGCCGGCGCAGTCGCCGACGTTGTCGCCGACGTTGTCCGCGATGGTGGCGGCGTTGCGCGGGTCGTCCTCGGGGATGCCCTGCTCGACCTTGCCGACCAGGTCGGCGCCGACGTCCGCGGCCTTGGTGAAGATGCCGCCGCCGACACGCATGAACATGGCCAGCAGCGCGGCGCCGAAGCCGAAGCCCTCCAGCACCTTGGGCGCGTCGGCCTTGTAGACCAGCACGACGACGGAGGCGCCCAGCAGCCCCAGGCCCACGGTGAACATGCCGACCACGCCGCCGGTGCGGAAGGCGATCTTCATCGCGCGGTGCGAGACGGTCGTCAGGTCCGCCGGGGGTTCACCCGGCGCCGGGGTCGCGGCTCGTGCGGCTGCGGCCACGCGGACGTTGCTGCGCACCGCCAGCCACATGCCGATGTAGCCGGTGACCGCCGAGAAGCCGGCGCCCACCAGGAAGAACACGCTTCGGCCGATGCGCTGCGCCGTGGTGTCCGCGGGCAGCAGCATGAGCAGGAAGAACGCGACGACCGCGAAGACTCCCAGAGTGCGGAACTGCCGTGCGAGGTAGGCGTTTGCGCCTTCCTGCACGGCAGCCGCGATCTTCTTCATGCTGTCGGTGCCCTCGTCGGCACTGAGCACTTGACGTACCAGCACCACGGCGAGCACCAGGGCGGCCAGTGCCACCACCACGATGACGAGCACGAGATTGCGGTTGCCGTCGGTCAGTACAGGTGATGCGGCAAGCGGTTGGGCGATGTCCTGCAGGTGAGGGGTAAGTGGCCCCGCCATTCGTCCTCCTTGACGTTTGGCACGTGGGCGCGCGGCTCCGGCGACAAAGCAGCCACGACGCTCAGGCTTGTGAGCTGAGCAAAGATGGACGGATTGTAGGGAGCCGAACTAGATCAAAACAGGGCGCAGGAAACGAAATTCGCCGCCGCCGGGGATATAGCAAAGGAGATCGCCCGCAGATATCACCGGAAAAGGTGAACAGTCACCGTGTAAGTGGATCAACCACCGGGTGAATCCGCGCACGCCGAGCTGACCTGCGGCAGAAGCGCGCAGGCAGCTCGGCAGGAGTGCGTGAAGGGGGGCTGGGCGGCTAGGAGAGCGCGGCCGGGTTCAGCGGCCAGCTCATCCGGATGACATCGCCGTACTCTCCCGAGAAGACCTCGACGTCGTCGACGAGGCCGCTGATGACGGCCAGACCCATCTGGCCCTCGTCCTCCGCCTCGGAGGAGTCGGACGAGGAGGGTGAGCCGTCGGGAAGCGGCTCGGAGTGCTCGGCGGGGCTGTCACCACGCGCCGAGGGCACACTGGCGGCGTCGGCGGGGCGTTCGTCCGCCTCGGGGGACTTCTCGCCGACCTCGATGGAGAACTTCTTCTCCTCCTCGGTCAGCACCACCCGCACCGGACGGTCCGCACCACTGCTGCGGTACAGCCCGACGGCCCGGCTGCACGCCTCACCGACGGCGAGCCGGACCTCGTCGAGGACGGCCTCGTCCACCCCTGCCCTGCGGGCTACCGCAGCCGCCACCAGTCGTGCGGTGCGGACGTGCTCCGGCAGTGCGCTGAAGAGCAGTTCTACGGTGGGCATGGCCTCCCCCTCGTGCCTGTGGGCGGGCAACACAGGGGCCCGGGCGTCGGCGTCGCCCGGAGCCCCTCGGTCCGGCGTCGAACGTCAGTCGGTCGCCGCGACGGCCTCGTCGACCGAGGTGTGGATGGGGAACACCTTGGTCAGGCCGGTGATACGGAAAATCTTGAGAATGCGCTCCTGGTTGCACACCAGGCGCAGCGAGCCTTCATGCGCGCGAACCCGCTTGAGCCCGCCGACCAGCACGCCCAGCCCCGTCGAGTCCAGGAAGTCCACGCCTTCCATGTCCACGACCAGGTGGTAGCTACCGTCGTTCACGAGTTCCACCAGCTGCTCGCGCAGCTTGGGTGCGGTGTACACATCAATCTCGCCGCCGACCTCGACGACCGTACGGTCGCCGACGGTTCGAGTCGACAGGGACAGGTCCACGGATCCTCCAGCACCTTGCATCGAGCGGTCGCCCCCCATGGATCGGCAGCCGCGATGGCATTCAATCACTTACCAGCGGGCATGCACGACGCCTTACGGCGATTGTCCGTCATGCCAGTGACACACTGAGTGCCGATGGCTCAGGATCATCTTCCGCAGTCGGCGCACGGCCGCACCTCCCCCGTCGCCCTCCTGGAGCGGCTTGCCACGGGGGCGGGCAGGGCCGCGCGCATCACCCATACGGAGCACTTGCCCCCACGGGCGGGTCGCCATGCCGATTGGCCTGATCAGATCCGCCCGGAGGTGATCGACGCGGTCCGCGCGTCCGGCATCGAGCGGCCGTGGGAGCACCAGGCACAGGTGGCCGCCCACGCCCTCGCCGGCACCTCCGCGGTGGTCGCCACGGGAACGGCCTCCGGCAAGTCCCTGGCGTACCTCGTGCCGGTCCTCAGCGCCCTCGTGGAGGGCTCCGAGGCGCCGAACGGCCGGGGCGCCACCGCGCTCTACCTGGCGCCCACCAAGGCCCTGGCGGCCGATCAGCGGCGTGCCGTCGCCGAACTCGCCGCACCGCTGGGCAAGGCGGTGCGCGCGGCGGTCTACGACGGCGACACGCCGTTCGAGGAGCGCGAGTGGGTCCGCCAGTACGCGACCTACGTGCTCACCAACCCCGACATGCTCCATCTGGGTGTCCTCCCGGGCCATTCCCGGTGGTCCTCCTTCCTCCGGCAGCTGCGCTACGTCGTGATCGACGAGTGCCACACCTACCGGGGCGTCTTCGGCTCGCACGTCGCCCAGGTCATACGCAGGCTGCGGCGTGTCTGCGCCCGCTACGGGGCGGATCCCGTCTTCCTCCTCGCCTCCGCGACCGCCGCCGACCCCGGCGCCACGGCCACCCGGCTGACGGGCGTGCCCGTCGCCGAGGTCACCGAGGACGCCTCACCGCGCGGCGAGGTCGCCTTCGCCCTGTGGGAGCCCCCGCTCACCGAGCTCAGCGGGGAGCACGGCGCCCCGGTGCGCCGCACGGCCACCGCCGAGGCCGCCGACCTGCTGACGGACCTGGTGCTCGACGGCACCCGCACGGTCGCCTTCGTGCGCTCCCGGCGGGCCGCCGAGCTGATCGCCGTCATCGCCCAGGAACGCCTCGCCGAGATCGACCGCCGGCTCACCCGCCGGGTCGCCGCCTACCGGGGCGGTTACCTGCCCCAGGAGCGCCGGGCCATCGAACGGGACCTGCACAGCGGGCGGCTCCTCGGACTGGCCTCCACGACGGCCCTGGAGCTGGGTGTGGACGTCTCCGGGCTCGACGCCGTGCTCCTGGCCGGGTACCCCGGCACGAGGGCCTCCCTGTGGCAGCAGGCGGGCCGTGCGGGGCGCTCGGGCCAGGGGGCGCTGGCGGTGCTGATCGCCCGCGACGACCCGCTGGACACCTACCTCGTGCACCACCCGGACGCGCTTTTCCGCCGCCCGGTCGAGTCGACCGTGCTGGACCCGGACAACCCGTACGTCCTCGCCCCGCACCTGTGCGCCGCCGCGGCAGAGCTACCGCTCGGCGAGGAGGACCTGGAGCTCTTCGGGCCCGAGACCGCCGCGCTGCTGCCCCAGCTGGAGCGCCGCGGACTGCTGCGGCGCCGCACCGGCGGCTGGTACTGGACGCGGCGGGAGCGGGCCGCCGACCTCACCGACATCCGCGGCGAGGGCGGCAAGCCCGTCCAGGTCGTCGAGGCCGGGACCGGGCGCCTGCTCGGCACCGTCGACGCGGGCGCCGCGCACACCACCGTCCACGAGGGCGCGGTCCACCTGCACCAGGGCCGCACCTATCTCGTCCGGCACCTGGACCTGGAGGACTCCGTCGCGCTGGTGGAGCAGGCCGACCCGCCGTACTCGACGATGGCCCGCGACACCACGGCGATCTCCGTGCTCGACGAGGACCTGGTGGAGGGGTGGGGCGAGGCCCGCCTCCACTTCGGCTCCGTCGAGGTCACCCATCAGGTCGTCTCCTTCCTCCGTCGACGGCTGATCACCAACGAGGTGATGGGCGAGACCAAGCTGGACCTGCCGCCCCGCACCCTGCGCACCCGTGCCGTGTGGTGGACGGTCACCGACGATCAGCTCGACGCGGCGGGTATCCACCCCGAGGAGCTGCCCGGCGCCCTCCACGCCGCCGAGCACGCCTCCATCGGCCTCCTCCCGCTCTTCGCCACCTGTGACCGCTGGGACATCGGCGGGGTCTCCGTGCCGCTCCACCAGGACACCGGGCTGCCGACCGTCTTCGTGTACGACGGCCATCCCGGTGGCGCCGGCTTCGCGGAACGGGCCTTCCGCACCGCCCGCGGCTGGCTCACCGCCACCCGCGAGGCGATCGCCTCCTGCGAGTGCGAGTTCGGCTGCCCCTCCTGCGTGCAGTCGCCCAAGTGCGGCAACGGCAACGACCCGCTGGACAAGCAGGCCGCGGTACGCCTGCTCGACGTGCTCCTCGCGGCGGAGGGCCCGTCGGAGCCCATCCCCGCCGTACCGGCGCCCGCCCCGGATCCGGAGTCCTGAGGCCCGGGAGCGGACCCGGGCGGGGCCGACCGCGGCCGTGACGTCGGCGATCTCACCGCTGACGGCACAGCGGACCAGCCGGGCGTGCTGGGCGGCCGCCACCCGCCCGGCCACGGCGCAGGCTTCCGCGCCGCCCCGCAGGGCGTGGTCCGCGGCGGCGAGCGCGGCGAGGTCCGCGGCGGCGCCTGCGCGGTGCCGTGCCGAGACGGCGGCGCCGAAGGCCAGCACGGCGCAGGCGGCCATCGCCAGCAGCGCTCCCAGGAGGGCCGTCCAGACCGTCGCGGAGCCCCGGTCGCTCCCTCGCCGGCGGCTCACGGCCCCTCCCCTGTTCCCTCCACGGCGGCGACCGCCTCACCGTGGAGGGTGAGGGACAGGGAGCGGGCCTCGACCGTGACTCGGACCAGGTCGCCGCCCCGGCGGACCGAGACGGCGGCCCCGGCGGGAGCCGCCGTGCGGGCCGCCCGCAGCACCGCGCCGTCCGGCTCCTCGCGGGCCGCCGCACGGGCTCCGGCCCGTGCGGCGTCGACGCAGCGGATCTGCGCGGCCGCCGCGGCCAGCCCCCACAGCAGCAGCGCCGTGAGGAACACCAGCGACGGGATGACCACCGCCGCCTCCGCCGTGACATAGCCGGCGTCACGGCGGCGCTCAGAACGCCACATCGAGGGCCCGCTTGATGAGCCCGCTGAGCGCGGAGCTGACCGCGCCCGAGGTGACCACCTTGTAGAGCACGGCCGCGAAACCGCAGGCCGCCAGCGTGCCCACGGCGTACTCGGCCGTGGTCATCCCGCCCTCGCCGGTGCGGCACCGGCGGCTCAGCTTCCTCAGACAACGCATGACTCGCATGGGATCCCCCTTCAGATCGTCGTGCCGGCGAGGATCGCCCCCGCCAGCCCCATCACCACCGGCGCGACCCCCACGAGGAGGAAGGCCGGCAGGAAGCACAGCCCCAGCGGGGCGGTGATCAGCACTCCGGCGCGGCGGGCCCGCGCCGCCCCGAAACGGGCGTGCTCGGCGCGGCAGCCGGCGGCGAGCCGCGCGATCTCCTCGACCGGCGGCACTCCCGTCGTGGTGGCGCGCTCCATGCACCGGGCGAGCTCCCGGCAGCCGAGCCGGTCCAGCCGGCCCCAGCACTGCGCGGGGTCGCCGCCCAGGCGGAGCTCGGCGGCGGCGCGGGTGAGCGCCTCGCCGAGCGGCCCGCCCAGGGACGGTCCGACGGCCTCGGCTGCCTCGCGGGGCCCGGCTCCGGCCGCGACACAGGCGGCCATCAGATCGGCCGCCAGTGGCAGCTGCCGCGCGGCCCGGGCCTGGTCCGCGGGCCCGGCGGGCCGGGGCCGCCGCTGCCGTCGGCGCAGCGCGTACGCGGCGCCGAGCCCGGCCGCCGCGCCGGGGACTCCGCCGACCAGAGCGAACGCACCCAGGGCGACCCCGGCGACCGGCGCCCATTCCCGGGCGGAGGCCGTGCCCGGCCATCTGCGGCCGCGCCGGGCCGGTGGCGCCGCGCCCATGAGCAACCGCAGCCTGCGCCGCGCGGCACGCTCCCTCCGGGTGGCGGCGAGGGCGCCCGCGGCGCACAGGGCGGTGGCGGCGACGGCCACGACGATCCCCAGCCTGTGGACGGCGTCGCCGCTCATGACCCGCCCTCCGCGGTCCGGACGATGCGCGCGGTCCAGGCGAGCCCGGCCCACTCCAGAAGCCCGCCGGCGGCCAGGCAGCCCAGCCCCGCGGGTGTGCGCAGCAGGATGCCCAGCGGATCGGCGCCCAGCCCGGCGCCCAGGACCAGCCCGAAGACGGGCAGCAGGGCCAGCAGCGCGACGGTGGAGCGGGGTGCCGCCAGCTGGGCCCTCAGGTCCTCCCGCTGGTCGCGTTCGGCACGCAGGGCGGCCGCGATCCGGTCCAGGCCGTCGGCGAGCCCCGCGCCGCCGTCCACCGCCACCTGCCAGCAGGCGGCGACACCGGAGAGCCCCTCGGCGCCCTCCAGCCGGGCGGCCGACCGCAGCGCCGCGGGCACGTCACCGCCGAAACGGGCGGCTGCCAGCAACGGCAGTGCCGCGTCCGACAGGCCGGGGTGCTCCGGCCAGCCCTCGCGGCCCAGCGCACCCGCCAGCGCGGCGGGCGGTGCCAGTCCTGCCCGCAGATCGCCGGCGACCGCCGCACACAGCGCACCCACCGCCAGGGCCCGCCGTTCCGCTTCGGCGCGCCGCTCCCGCCCGCGCAGCCACCGCCCGGCGAACGGCACCGCGGCCGCCCCGAGCAGGGCCGGCAGCACCGACCCGGCGGCCAGCCCCGCGACCAACCCGCCCGGCAGGAAGAGCACTTCGCGGCCGAGGCGCCAGCCGTACCGCACCCGGAACGGCTCCAGCAGCCCGCTGAGGCGGGTTTCGAGGCTGCCCGGCCCCAGGAGCCCACCGGTCACCCCGCGGGCCCCAGAGGCGCCACTGAGCAACGTCCTTGCCCTACGGAGGACTTCATCCCCGGCGCACGCCACCCAGGCGGCGGTGCCCGCGCACAGGGTGGCAAGGAGCACCGCGGCGCTCATGACCGCCCCCTTGCGCAGAGTGCGGTCAACCGGCCCCATCCCGGGCCGCGTTCGCCGCCGCACAGGGCCGGCACCGTGCCGACGATCCCGTCCGGCCCGCGCTCCAGGACGTGGATCTCGGCGACCCGGCGCTGCCCCGAGCGGTCCCGCACCAGATGCACCACCACCGACAGGGCGGCCGCCAACTGGCTGTGCAGCGCGGCCCGGTCCAGGCCCGCCACGGCGCCCAGCGCCTCCAGCCGGGCGGGCACATCACCCGCGGCATTGGCGTGGACCGTCCCGCACCCGCCCTCGTGGCCGGTGTTGAGGGCGCCCAGCAGATCCAGGACCTCGGGCCCGCGCACCTCTCCGACCACCAGCCGGTCCGGCCGCATGCGCAGCGCCTGCCGTACGAGGTCCCGCAGGGTGACCAGCCCGGCGCCCTCCTGGTTGGCGGGCCGGGTCTCCAGCCGGACGACGTGCGGATGGCGCGGCCGCAGCTCGGCGGAGTCCTCGGCGAGGACGATGCGCTCGCCCGGCGGGACGAGGCCGAGCAGGCAGCTCAGCAGCGTGGTCTTGCCGGAGCCCGTGCCGCCGGAGACCAGGTACGACAGGCGGGCGTCCAGCACAGCCCGCAGGAGGGCGGCCGTGCCGCCGTCCATGCTGCCCGCGGCCACCAGTTCGTCCAGGGCGAAGGCCCGGGTGCGGACGACCCGCAGGGACAGGCACGGGGCGCCGACCACCACCGGTGGCAGCACCGCGTGCAGCCGGGTGCCGTCCGGCAGCCGGGCGTCGACCCAGGGCCGGGCGTCGTCCAGCCGTCGTCCGGCCGCGGAGGCGAGCCGCTGGGCGAGCCTGCGCACGGCCGCCGCGTCCGCGAACCGCACCTCGGTGCGCTCCAGTCCGGCGCCCCGGTCGGCCCACACCTCGTCCGGCCCGTTCACCAGCACATCGGTGACGTCCGGTTCGGCGAGCAGCCCCTCCAGCGGCCCGGCGCCGACCATCTCGGAGCGCAGCGCGGCCACCACGTCGAGCACTTCGGTGTCGCCCAGCAGCCGGCCCTGTGCCCGCAACGCGGCGGCCACGCCGGCCGGGGTGGGCTCGTCACCGGAGGCGGCCAGCCGCAGCCGTACCGCGTCCAGCAGGGTGGGCGTCATGACCTCGGCGCTCATGCGGCCGCGCTCCCGCCCGGCAGCGCCGCCGTGAGGAAGGCCGAGCAGAACCCGGCCAGTGGGCCCCGGCCGCTGCCGCCCGGTGCCTCGCCGCCGTCCAGGGCGGCGGGCAGGCCGGGCTCCGTCGGCAGCTCACCGGCGAGCGGGAGCCCGACCAGTTCGGCGAGCCCCTCGTCGGTGAACCCCGAGCCGAAGGGGCCGCGGGCGACCACACGCAGGTCCCGCAGCACCATGGCCATCCGGGACGCGACCCGCCCGGCGGCCGCGACCGCGCGCAGCTCGGCGGGGACGACCAGCAGTCCGACGTCGATCTGGGCGAGCGCCTCGGCCACCGCCTCGTCCATGCGGCGCGGCAGGTCGACGACCACCACCCCGCCGCGCCGCCGCGCGGCGCCCATCACCGACCGCATGGCCTGCGGCGGGATGACGACGGTGTCGCCACGGTCCCAGCTGAGGACGCTCAGGGCGTGCGTGCGGGGCAGCGACTCCTCCAGCGCCCCGCTGCTGACCCGGCCCCGCGACTCGGCGAGGTCGGGCCAGCGCAGCCCGCCCACCCGTTCGGCCCCGAGCAGTACGTCCAGCCCGCCGCCGAGCGGATCTGCGTCGACGAGCAGCGTGCGGCGCCCGGAGCGGGCGGCGGTGACGGCCATCGCGCAGGCCAGCGTGCTGGCCCCCGCGCCGCCGCGGCCGCCCACGACGCCGATCGTCAGGGCCGGGTCGCCGGCGCCCTCCGCCACATCGGCGATCCGGTCGACCAGCCAGGTCTCGGCGTCGGGCAGGAAGGCGACGTGCTCGGCGCCGACATCCACGGCGCGGCGCCACACGTCCGGATCGTCCAGATCCCGTCCGACCAGGAGCACGCCCCGGCGGCGGCGCGCCGTGCCCGGCACGCGGCGGGTGTCCGCGGCGCCGACCAGCACCAGCGGCGCCCCCTCCCAGCTGCCCGGCGCCGGCGGGACCCCGAAGGCGACCTCCGGCTCCGCACCCGCCGCGGCGCACAGGCGCAGCAGGTCGTCCAGGAGGGCCCCGTCCTCGGTGACGATGAGCGGGCCGCCGCCAGGATCGTCCTTTCCGCGCGGCCATGCGGACGCCCGCCCGGGCACCCGCCCGTCACGCGCTCCTTTTGTTTCACCGTTGAATGATTCGGCCACCTCGGCGTCCCCCTCGCTCGCTCCGGCCCGTCCCGTCGGTATCGGGCACATGCACCGCACACATCTCCGGTACGGCATTTGCCGCCAGAGTCTCGCGAGTCGCCGAAACTTGATGATCTTGGTGGTAATCCGTGGATAACCAGGCCGTTGTGGATATCTCCACCACCCGCGCGAGTGGCTTCCCCCGGGCAGCACAACGAATGTGATCCGTCACTCACCGTAGCCGGGCAAAGAAAAAGACCGGCCCCCCGCGGAAGCCGCGGGGGGCCGATCACATGCCGGGCGCGTCCGGACTCATGGCCTGAATATGCCCCCGGACATGCGACGACCCCCGCCGGGGGGGAGAGCGGGGGTCGTCGCATGTCCGGGGGCATATTCAGGC
>NZ_JARAVK010000265.1:0-12191 GCF_033792765.1 Streptomyces sp. PA03-6a
GGCCCGGCCCACCCCCCACCGCCCTCATCTGCGACGACGACGTCCTCGCCGTCGGCGCCTGCAAGGCACTGCGCCGCCACGGACTACGCGTCCCCCACGACGTCTCCGTCACCGGCTACGACGACTCCGCCCTCGCCACCGCCGTCGAACCCGAACTCACCACCGTCACCCTCCCCGCCGACGCCGTCGGCGCCGGAGGCATGACCGCACTCCTCGACACCCTCGCCGACCACCCCGCCACCGGCACCGAACTCCCGGTCCGGCTCGTCGTCCGCGGCTCCACCGCCCCACCACGCCACCCCTGAAACGACCGACGCCCCGGCCACCGCACAGGCGGGCCGGGGCGTCGGCGAAGGGCCGGAACCCGTCACACGTCCTCGTCCAACTCCGGAAGGTCGTCGTCCCCCTCCACCGGAGCCGCAGGCGGAGCGGGCTTCTCCGGCTTCTCCGCCTTCTCCACCGACGGCGCCGCCCCCTCCCCCTCCAGCAACCGCGACAACTGCCGGCCCAGGATCCGCTTGAACTTGCGCTGCTGCGGCCGCGTACGGTCCAGCACCGCGACCTCCAGCTGCTCCGCCGTGAGCTGCCGGTCACTGCCGTTGTTGTCCCGGCTCAGCGACTCCACCGCCAGCTTCAGCGCCTCCGCCAGCGTCATGCCGTCACGGTGCCGCTGGTCCAGGTAACTGCCGATCTGGTCCGAGTTGCCACCGACCGCCACCGCACCGTGCTCGTCGACGATCGAACCGTCGTGCGGCAACCGGTAGATCTGGTCCTCGGAGGGGTCCGCGCCCACCTCCGCGACGATCAGCTCCACCTCGTAGGGCTTCTCCCCCACGCTCGAGAAGATCGTGCCCAGCGTCTGCGCGTACACGTTCGCCAGGCCGCGCGCGGTCACGTCGTCCCGGTCGTAGGTGTAACCCCGCAGGTCGGCGTAGCGCACACCACCGATCCGCAGGTTCTCGAACTCGTTGTACTTCCCCACCGCCGCGAAGGCGATCCGGTCGTAGATCTCACTGACCTTGTGCAGGGCACGGGACGGGTTCTCGGCGATGAAGACGATGCCGTCGGTGTACTGCAGCACGACGACGCTGCGCCCGCGCGCGATGCCCTTGCGGGCGAACTCGGCACGGTCGGCCATGGCCTGCTGGGGTGAGACATAGAACGGCGTCGACACCGGCTATCCGTCCCTTTCTGTCAGTAGCGAGTGCATCTCGGACGACCAGGTCAGAGCAGCCCGGCCCGCGGGCCGTCCGGCAGCTCCAGCCGCCGCTCGTGGACGGTCCGGACGATCTCCGACGTCTCGGCCTCGGTCAGCTTGCGGAAGCCCTCGTCGGTGATGACCGTGACGATCGGGAAGATCCGCCGCCCCAGATCCGGGCCACCGGTCGCCGAATCGTCGTCCGCCGCGTCGTACAGCGCCTGGATCACCAGCGTCGCCGTCTGCGACTCCGTGAGATCCGGCTTGTACAGCTTCTTCATCGAGCCCCGCGCGAACACCGAACCCGAACCCGTCGCCGCGAAACCGTGCTCCTCCGAACGGCCACCCGTCACGTCGTACGAGAAGATCCGCCCCTTCTCACGGTCCGTGTCGTAGCCGGCGAACAGCGGCACCACCGCCAGCCCCTGCAACGCCATCCCCAGGTTCCCCCGGATCATGGTCGACAGGCGGTTCGCCTTGCCCTCCAGGGAGAGCGTGGCGCCCTCGATCTTCTCGTAGTGCTCCAGCTCCAGCTGGAACAGCTTGACCATCTCCACCGCCAGGCCCGCCGTGCCCGCGATGCCGACCGCCGAGTACTCGTCGGCCGGGAACACCTTCTCGATGTCCCGCTGGGCGATGACGTTGCCCATCGTGGCCCGCCGGTCACCGGCGAGCACCACGCCGCCGGGGAAGGCCGCCGCCACGATCGTCGTGCCGTGCGGCAGCTCCACGGCCCCCTTCACGGCGGGCAGGGTGCGGTTGCCCGGGAGCATCCCCGGCGCGTGCGCCCCCAGGAAGTCCACGAACGAGGACGAGCCAGGCGTCAGGAAGGCAGCTGGTAGACGCCCGGTGCTACGAGTGTTGGCTTCCACACGTTTCCTTCCACGTAGTCCGCTGCGCGGCGCAGCAGTTCTGGGTTGTCCTTAAACTGCCCCAGACCGCCGTTGCAGTTGAAGCAGAGCACTGATCGCACCTTACCCGTGAGGTGATCGTGATCCACATGCTGAGGGCCGGGAGTTAGGCAGATCGGACAGATGCCGAACTGCTCCTTGATCTTTGCTTCGACTTCTTCGGCCCCGAGGCCGTACCGGCGCTTCAGGTGGTAGTGACGGCTCCCACCATGCAGCCGGTCCCTGGACTCCCGGGATCTCGTGTTCTGACAGGGTTTGCAGTAGCTGGCGAAGCCGGACTTCGCGCTCCTGTTGCGGGGGAATGCCATGAGCGGCAGAACCTGCTCACAGTCCGGGCAACGCCGGTAACCCTCGGGCAGGCATTCACGCGGACCACGGGAGGGGCGCATCGTACGCCCCTCCCGTTCTGCGCGCCGCCGCGCCGACTCCGCGTTGCGCCGGCTCGCGCACGGTCTGCAGTAGTACGCCAGTCCGTCGGGCGAAGACTTGGACCGCCAGAATTCCGATGCCGCTTTGACCTGGCCGCAGTCGCGGCACTGCTTTTCCGGCGCGTCCAAGTTGATCTACTCTCCGCCCTTCTGTACGAACGAACGTACGAAATCCTCCGCGTTCTCCTCGAGGACGTCATCGATCTCGTCCAGCACGGAGTCCACGTCGTCCGACAGCTTCTCCTGCCGCTCCTTGAGGTCGGAGGCGGCCTGCGCGTCCTGCGCGGTCTCCTCGACCTCCTCGGTCGAACGCGTGGCCTTCTGCTGCCCGCCGCCGGTGTCCTTGGTAGCCATGTGTCCCTCACCCCGCTCGGTGTCCATGTCCTACAAGATCAGACCCTACAAGGAGGGTCTGACTTCGGCCCCCGGTATTGCCCAACGTCCGGGGGCCACCCCGATGATTCCCGGTTCGGACGGATTTCAGCCCTGCTCAGCCGCCCGACAGGATCCGCACCAGCTCCTCCGCGGTGCGACAGCGGTCCAGCAGCTCCTTGACGTGGTTGCGGGTGCCCCGCAGCGGCTCCAGGGTGGGGACGCGCTGCAGCGAGTCCCGGCCGGGGAGGTCGAAGATCACGGAGTCCCAGGAGGCCGCCGCGACGTCGTCCGCGTACTGCTCCAGGCAGCGGCCGCGGAAGTAGGCGCGGGTGTCCTCCGGGGGCTTGCTCATGGCCCGGACGACCTCGTCCTCGGTCACCAGCCGCTGGATGCGGCCGCGGGCCTCCAGGCGGTTGTAGAGGCCCTTCTCGGGGCGCACGTCGGCGTACTGGAGGTCGACGAGGTGGAGCCGCGCGGCGTCCCAGCCCAGGGAGTCGCGGCGCCGGTAGCCCTCGAGGAGCTCACGCTTGGCGATCCAGTCCAGTTCGCCGGCGAGGCTCATGGGGTCGCCCTCGAGCCGGTTGAGCACGTCCTCCCACCGGCCGAGGACGTCCTTGGTCTGGTCGTCGGCGTCGGTGCCGAAGCGGTCCTCCACGTACTTGCGGGCGAGTTCGCAGTACTCCATCTGGAGCTGGACGGCGGTGAGCGTCCGGCCGCTGCGCAGGGTGATCAGGCGGCGCAGCGTGGGGTCGTGGCTGACCTGGTGGAGGGTGCGGACGGGCTGGTCGACGGCGAGGTCGACGTTGATGAAGCCGTCCTCGATCATCGACAGCACCAGGGCGGTGGTGCCGAGTTTGAGGTAGGTGGAGATCTCCGACAGGTTCGCGTCGCCGATGATCACGTGCAGTCGGCGGTACTTCTCGGCGTCGGCGTGCGGCTCGTCGCGGGTGTTGATGATGGGCCGTTTGAGGGTGGTCTCCAGGCCCACCTCGACCTCGAAGTAGTCGGCGCGCTGGCTGATCTGGAAGCCGTGCTCGTGGCCGTCCTGGCCGATTCCGACGCGGCCGGCTCCGGTGACGACCTGGCGGCAGACGAAGAAGGGCGTGAGGTGGCGCACGATGTCCGAGAAGGGGGTCTCCCGCTTCATCAGGTAGTTCTCGTGGGTGCCGT
Source organism: Streptomyces sp. PA03-6a (assembly GCF_033792765.1). Taxonomy (NCBI): domain Bacteria; kingdom Bacillati; phylum Actinomycetota; class Actinomycetes; order Kitasatosporales; family Streptomycetaceae; genus Streptomyces; species Streptomyces sp. PA03-6a. The sequence goes on from NZ_JARAVK010000265.1 coordinate 4,083, forward strand.
AGGACGCGCCCTTGTTGTCGGTGTTGTTCTTGTACAGGTGGATGGGCTGGGCGCCCGGGAGCTGGGCGGCGCGCTCGGCGGCTTCGGCCATGATGCGCTCGCCGGCCTTGTCCCACAGGACGGCGTCGCGGGGGTTGGTGACTTCCGGGGCGCTGTACTCGGGGTGGGCGTGGTCGACGTAGAGCCGGGCTCCGTTGGTGAGGATGACATTGGCCAGGCCGATGTCCTCGTCGGTGAGCTGGCTGGTGTCCGCGGCTTCTCGGGCGAGGTCGAAGCCGCGGGCGTCCCGCAGTGGGTTCTCCTCCTCGAAGTCCCAGCGGGCGCGGCGCGCCCGGTGCATCGCCGCCGCGTAGGCGTTGACGACCTGGGACGAGGTGAGCATGGCATTGGCGTTCGGGTGGCCCGGAACGGAGATCCCGTACTCCGTCTCGATGCCCATTACTCGCCGTACGGTCATGCGGCCCTCCTTGCCCGGCTGCGGCCCGTGCTGGGCCGGTCGCTCAAGTACCGCTTCGCAATTGGCCCTCGTGCGGTACCGCTGAGCCTAGAACGCGATGGCGGTGGTGGGGAGATCATTACGCGCTTTCCTGGGTGGTGCCGGGGTGAAATGCTCCGGCTGCGGGTGCCCCTGCGTGGGCACCCGCAGCCGGAGGGTGGTCGCGTGTTACAGGTACTGGCCCGTGTTGGCGACGGTGTCGATGGAGCGACCGGTGTCGGCGCCCTGCTTGCCGGTGACGAGGGTGCGGATGAAGACGATCCGCTCGCCCTTCTTTCCGGAGATGCGGGCCCAGTCATCCGGGTTGGTGGTGTTGGGCAGGTCCTCGTTCTCCTTGAACTCGTCCACGCAGGCGGCGAGCAGGTGGGAGACGCGCAGGCCCCGCTGGTTGTGGTCGAGGAAGGCCTTGATCGCCATCTTCTTGGCCCGGTCCACGATGTTCTGGATCATGGCGCCGGAGTTGAAGTCCTTGAAGTAGAGGACTTCCTTGTCACCGTTGGCGTAGGTGACCTCCAGGAAGCGGTTCTCCTCGGACTCGGAGTACATCCGCTCGACCACGGACTGGATCATTGCCTCGACGGTGGCCCCGGGCGAGCCGCCGTGCTCGGAGAGGTCCTCGCCGTGCAGCGGGAGGGTCGTCACCAGGTACTTGGAGAAGATGTCCTTGGCCGCCTCGGCGTCCGGCCGCTCGATCTTGATCTTCACGTCCAGGCGGCCGGGCCGCAGGATCGCGGGGTCGATCATGTCCTCGCGGTTGGAGGCGCCGATGACGATGACGTTCTCCAGGCCCTCGACGCCGTCGATCTCGGCGAGCAGCTGGGGGACGATGGTGTTCTCCACGTCCGAGCTGACGCCGGAGCCGCGGGTCCGGAAGAGGGATTCCATCTCGTCGAAGAAGACGATGACGGGGGTGCCCTCGCTGGCCTTCTCGCGTGCGCGCTGGAAGACCAGCCGGATCTGCCGCTCGGTCTCGCCGACGTACTTGTTGAGCAGCTCGGGGCCCTTGATGTTCAGGAAGTAGCTCTTGCCCTGGGGCTGCCCGGTGACTTCGGCGACCTTCTTGGCAAGGGAGTTGGCGACGGCCTTGGCGATGAGCGTCTTGCCGCAGCCGGGCGGGCCGTAGAGGAGCACGCCCTTGGGCGGGCGGAGCTCGTACTCCTTGAACAGCTCGGCGTGCAGGTAGGGCAGTTCGACGGCGTCGCGGATCTGCTCGATCTGGTTGCTGAGGCCGCCGATCTGGCGGTAGTCGATGTCGGGGACCTCTTCGAGGACGAGCTCTTCGACCTCGCTCTTGGGGACCCGCTCGTAGACGTACCCGGAGCGCGGTTCGAGCAGCAGCGCGTCGCCGGCGCGGAGGGTGCCGTCCAGCAGCGGCTCGGCGAGCCGCACCACCCGCTCCTCGTCCGTGTGCCCGATGACCAGGGCCCGCTCGCCGTCCTCGAGGATCTCCTTGAGGGTGACGATGTCTCCGATGCGCTCGAACTCCATGGCCTCGACCACGTTGAGCGCCTCGTTGAGCATGACTTCCTGGCCGCGCCGGAGGTCGTCCAGTTCGACGGACGGGCTGACGTTCACCCGCAGCTTGCGGCCGCCGGTGAAGATGTCGGCCGTCTCGTCGTCGTTCGCCTGCAGGAACACACCGAATCCGGCAGGGGGCTGTGCGAGCCGGTCCACCTCTTCCTTGAGGGCCACGATCTGGTCGCGGGCCTCTCGGAGGGTGTTGGCCAGCCGCTCGTTCTGAGCGGACACGCCTGCCAGGTTGGTCTGCAGCTCGACGATCCGCTCCTCGAGAATCCTCGTGTGCCGCGGAGAGTCGGCGAGCTTACGTCGCAGGACGGCGATCTCCTGCTCAAGAAAGGCGACCTGGCTCATGGGGTCTTCCGATCCACGAGCGGGTCGGCCGCCACGGTTGATGTCGTCGTCGTGGGCCGCCACGGTCCTCACCTCCTCCAAGGGGAGCTGGACGCTTCCAGACCCTACCTGGGCCAGTAGGGGTTGAAACCCCTAGATCACAAAGACGTCCTGGGTGTGTCCGATCTTCACCCTTGCGCACGTCCTCCCGCCAGGGAGATACCCAGCCATCACCATCCGAAAGCGGCCGGTTGTATCGTCGGTCCGGTCAACGCCCGTCAAGGGCTGTCCCTTCCCGAACGATGAACGGCAGGCGAGGTAGCGGTGAGCGAGGAAGTCGTCGAGGCGCTTGAGGTCTGGATCGATCAGGACCTGTGCACCGGGGACGGCATCTGTGTGCAGTACGCGCCCGAGGTCTTCGAGCTGGACATCGACGGGCTCGCCTACGTCAAGGGCGACGACGACGAACTCCGTCAGGCACCCGGGGCGACGGTCCCGGTTCCTCTGCCGTTGTTGACCGATGTGGTGGATTCGGCCAGGGACTGCCCTGGCGACTGTATTCATGTGCGTCGGGTTTCGGACAGTGTAGAACTGTACGGACCCGACGCGGAGTGATCTGTCACACGCTGTTGGCGAGCGGCCCGGGGATCTCGTAGTAGGTCCCGGACCTCCATTCCCAGCTGTAGTCGCGCATCTGGTCGGGGCAGCAACGGGGCACGTCGTCGGTGGAGTAGCCGAGCACGGTGGCCCGCACGGTGCGGCCGTCGATCTTCAGGTCCTTGAAGCTGCGCTGCTCCTCGGGATCGACGAGGGTCTCGACGATGCGCGGGGCGGCGCCGGCGGCGGGGTCCGCCGACAGCACGTACAGGCCACTGGGCGGGGTGCCGGTCTCGGAGTGGCAACGGACGACGGCGACGGTCTCGGGGCGGCCGTCCCCGTCGAGGTCTCCCGACGCCTGGTCCACGACGTCCACGGGCGCCCCGGCGCATTCCAGGGGGAAGTGCGCGGCACGGGGGTCCGGGGGCGCCACGGCGGCGGTCGCGGGCTTGCCGCTCCTGGCGTCCGCGGCGGGCCTGCCCGTGGAGGCGCCTGCGGGCTGCACGAGCGCGGCGCTGCCTATGACGGCGGCGATCACCGCGGCGGTGGTGATCCAGTGCACCGAACGGGCTCGGGTGTGCGGAAGGGCCGGCCCTGCGGATGGCTGCACGCGCCTGTCTCCTGTGGAGTTGGTCGAGCGGGGTGGCCAGCATGGTGCCACAGGTCACAGTCAGTTGGTACGACCGGGGCCCGTGTTTCGGGAGATGTCCACGGGGGTGTGACGAAGCGCCGCCGCCGGTCTTGCCGGCGACGGCGCTTCGGGGTCGGGTGGTTACGCTCCGCCGGTGGCCGGCTTGCCGCCGCCCGGGCCGGTGTAGTCCTCGCCGTACGCGCCGGGCGCGGGGCGCCTGCGCCGCATGGGGGGCTCAACACCGTCGGCGAGACGGCGGGCGGTGAGCAGGAAGCCGGTGTGCCCGATCATGCGGTGGTCGGGGCGCACGGCCAGGCCCTCGATGTGCCAGGTGCGGACCATGGTCTCCCAGGCGGACGGCTCGTTGAACGTGCCGTGCTCGCGGATCGCCTCGACGGTGCGGGCGAGCTGGGTGGTGGTGGCCACGTAGGCGCAGAGGATGCCGCCGGGGACCAGCGCCTTGGAGACGGCCTCCAGGCACTCCCAGGGGGCGAGCATGTCGAGGATGACCCGGTCGACGTCGGCGTCGCTGAGGTTGTCCTGGAGGTCGCCCACGGTGAGCTGCCACGCGGGGTGCGGGCCGCCGAAGTACCGTTCGACGTTCTGGTTGGCGATCTCGGCGAAGTCGGCGCGGCGCTCGTAGGAGTGCAGCATCCCCTGGTCGCCGACGGCGCGCAGCAGGAACATGCTGAGCGAGCCGGAGCCGACGCCTGCCTCCACGACGCGTGCGCCGGGGAAGATGTCGGCCATCGACAGGATCTGCCCCGCGTCCTTGGGGTAGACCACGGCGGCGCCGCGGGGCATGGACAGGACGTAGTCGGGGAGCAGGGGGCGCAGCGCGAGGTAGGCGACGTTTCCCGTGGTTCGGACCACACTGCCCTCGGGGGCACCGATCAGCTCGTCGTGGGGGAAGGAACCCTTGTGGGTGTGGAAGTTCTTCCCGGCCTCGAGCGTGAACGTGTAGTGGCGTCCCTTGGGATCGGTGAGCTGGACCTGGTCCCCGACCTTGAAGGGCCCGCGTCGGCGGGCGGCACCGGTCGGTTCGGACATGCGGACAAGCCTACCGGTGTTTTTTTGGGGCTCGGTTCGCCTCCGGGGCGCTCCCCTTTTTGAGGCTCGGTTCGCCTCCGGGGCGCCCTCTGCGCCTGTCGACGGTCGACCGTACTCGGCTCCTCGTTCCTCGGAGCCTCCGCGCTCCCCCGGCTACCGCCGGGCGGTGCCCCCACCCTTTCGACAGGCGCGCGCCCCTTCGGCTCACTCGCCAGGGCACGAGTGGGCACCGACCGGGCGCGATGGGCCGAGGCAGCCGCCCCTGCGGGTTGCTCCGGAGCAGCACATCGATGGACTGTCTCGGCGAGTGAGCCAAAGGGGCGCGGACGGTGTCGAAAGGGAGAGCGCGCGGAGGTCGCGAGGAACGAGTGACCGAGCACGGTCGACTGTCGACACCGTCTTGAGCGCCCCGGAGGCGAACGAGCCCTAAGAAGAAGGCCGGGCCATGGCGGCGAGGAAGGCTTTTTCGACGTCGGCGGTGGACAGGACGCCGTAGACCTCGCCGGAGTTCTCGATGACGAGGTACTCCGTGGCCGGGGTGGCACGCAGGGTGTCCAGGAGGTCCTCGCCGGCGAGTTCCGCGGAGACCTTCATGCCGGGTTTGAGGTCCTGGGCGAGGCCGGAGACGGCGACCCAGGGGCGTCGGTGTTCGGGGACGCCGACGATGGCGGCCTCGCGGACGACCGCGGTGGGGGTGCCCTGGCCGTCGACGACGACGAGGGCGCGGGCGCCGGCCTCGTTGGCCCGGCGCAGGGCCTCGGACAGCGGGGTGTCGGAGGAGACCGGCAGGGCGCGCCGGGTGAGCGAGCGGGCCTGGAGTTCGGGCAGGTGCTCGCGGAGCCGCGCCATGCGCAGGCTGTTGCCCGCGCCGGTCCAGATGATGGCGGCGAGGATGGCCGCGAGCAGGGCGTCGGTGAGGGAGTCGAAGCCGGTGGCGCCGTCGCCGCCGTCGCTCATGCCGCCGGCGTACGAGAGCAGGGGCAGGCCGACGAGGACGGCGATGGCCAGGGCGCGGCCGGTCCAGGCGGCGGCGACGGTGCCGGTCATGGCTTTGCCGCTGATCTTCCAGATGACGGCACGGAGCATCCGGCCGCCGTCCAGGGGCAGGCCGGGCAGCAGGTTGAAGACGGCCACGAGCAGGTTGCTGATCATGAGTCCGGCGAGGAGGACGCCCGGGACGGTGTCGGGGTCGACGCCGTACATGCCGAGGTAGAAGACCCCGGCGAGGACGAGGGAGAGCAGCGGGCCGACGAAGGCGAGGACGAATTCGCGCCCGGGGGTCTCGGACTCCTTCTCGATCTCGGAGACGCCGCCGAAGAACTGCAGCTGGATGCGGCGCACGGGCAGGTCGAAGCGGAGGGCGGCGACGGTGTGGGCGAGTTCGTGGACGAGCACGGAGGCGTAGAAGGCGACCGCGAAGAAGAGCGAGACGAGGTAGCGGGCGCCGCCGAGCTCGGGCAGGACGCGGTCGAGCTGTCCGCCGAACACCCAGGTGATGAGGGCCGCGACGAGGAACCAGCTGGGTGCGACGTAGACGGGCACGCCGAAGAAGCGGCCCATGAGGATGCCGCCGCCGGGTCCCGGGGGACGTTTGGCGGGCCCGTCGTCGGGTCCGGGAGTCCTCTCGCCGCCCGGCGGCGGCTGCTGGCTCTCGCTCACTGGTTCCCCTCGTGTCGCTGACGCTCCGACGTCGATGGTATTGCCCGGTTGCGGGGACCCGACACCGGCTGTCGGCGCCACCCCGTAGGGTCCTGCCATGGGCACCAGCACCGAAGCCGTTCCTCCGAGGCCGCCGTCCTCCTTGTCGCCGTCGCGCGCCGCCGACTTCATGCGGTGTCCGCTGCTGTACCGGCTGCGGGTGATCGACAAGCTGCCGGAGAAGCCGAGCCAGGCCGCGACGCGGGGCACGGTGGTGCACGCGGTGCTGGAGCGCCTCTTCGACGTGCCGGCGGCGGAGCGGACGGCGGACCGGGCCCGGGCGATGGTGCCGGGGCAGTGGCAGCGGTTGCTGGAGGAGCGTCCGGAGCTGTCGGAGCTGTTCGCCGCGGCGGACGGGCAGGGGCTGGCGGAGTGGCTGGAGGAGGCGGCGCGGCTGGTCGAGCGGTGGTTCTCGCTGGAGGACCCGACTCGGCTGGAGCCGGCCGAGCGCGAGCTGTACGTGGAGACGGAGCTGGAGTCGGGGCTGACGCTGCGCGGTTACGTGGACCGGCTGGACGTCGCGGCGGCCTCGGGCGACCTGCGGGTGGTGGACTACAAGACCGGCCGGGCGCCGCGCCCCGAGTACGCGGACGAGGCGCTGTTCCAGATGAAGTTCTACGCGTTGGTGCTGTGGCGGCTGCGGGGCGTGGTGCCGCGCCGGCTGCAGTTGGTCTACCTGGGCAGCGGCGAGGTGCTGACGTACGACCCGTCGGAGGGTGAGCTGCGGGCGGTGGGCCGGAAGCTGGAGGCCCTGTGGGAGGCGATCACGCGGGCCACGGAGTCGGGTGACTGGCGGCCGCGGCCGAGCCGGTTGTGCGACTGGTGCGACCACCGGGCGGTGTGCCCCTCTTTCGGGGGGACTCCCCCACCGTATCCGCTGCCCGTGGTGGGGAAGAATGGGGAGTCCTGAGGGCGAAGGAGATCTTGTGGCTATTCGCGTCCTGTTGGTGGACGACCAGCCGCTGCTGCGTACGGGCTTCCGGATGATCCTGGAGGCCGAGGGCGACCTGGCGGTGGTCGGCGAGGCGGGGGACGGCCAGCAGGCCCTGGAGCAGGTGCGGGTGCTGCAGCCCGACGTGGTGCTGATGGACATCCGCATGCCGCGGATGGACGGGGTGGAGGCGACCCGGCAGATCACCGGGCCGGGCCGGGACGGTCCGGCGAAGGTGCTGGTGCTGACCACGTTCGATCTGGACGAGTACGTGGTGGAGGCGCTGCGTGCGGGGGCGAGCGGCTTCCTGCTGAAGGACGCTCCGGCGCACGAGCTGGTGCAGGCGATCCGGGTGGTCGCGGCGGGTGAGGCGATGCTCGCGCCGAGCATCACGCGGCGTCTGCTGGACAAGTACGCGGGGCGGCTGCCGTCGGGTGAGGAGCCGGTGCCGCAGGCGCTGCACACCCTCACCGAACGGGAGGTCGAGGTGCTGAAGCTGGTGGCGCGGGGCCTGTCGAACGCGGAGATCGCCGCGGAGCTATTCGTGAGCGAGACGACGGTCAAGACCCACGTGGGGCATGTGCTGACGAAGCTGGCGCTGCGCGACCGGGTGCAGGCGGCGGTGTACGCGTACGAGAGCGGACTGGTGCGCCCCGGGGCGCAGTAGCGTCCCCGGGGCGTTCGTCGCGTCGTGGTCCGGGCCGGGTGGTCCATGCCGGGCAGCCCGGGCCGGGCGGCGGCTAGGAGGTCGAGGCGCCCTTCTGGATCTCCCAGAAGCGGAAGATGGTGGACGGGTCGAGGGTCCACTCCAGGCCGTTGATGTTGTCCTTGGACACCACGTACTGCTTGCCCTGC